>CACYJD010000116.1 GCA_902774655.1 uncultured Erysipelotrichaceae bacterium
ACATACGATAGATCAACAACTAGCATCACTAATGTTGGTCTAGATAATCTCGAGGTTAAATCCACTACTGGAAATATCATTATTGGATTGGCTGGCGGATATGTTAATGGTCCAATTAGCGGTGTAGCTATTAAAAATAGCAAAATTACCACTAGTGGTAACTCTAGATTAACCGGCTTTGGAACTAGCTCAAACCTTTCTGATTATTCAGTAGCTGGTTACGTTAGACCAAAATATATGTCTAGAGTAAATCAAAAAGACGTAACCGCTCAAACACCTCAAGTTGATAACGATACAGTATCAGGTTCTGGTGATGAATTTGGTGCATCCATTGCTATGAACACAATGTATGCAAGACTTTTAGGTCTAAAACAATCTGCAACAGGACCAACTTATGCCACAGAAGAATCTTTCTTTGATGGTGTGAAGGATGATTCTTTAACAGTTACTAGCAATTTTGAGGTTAGTTATCGTGTAAGTAACACAAATTATACCTACGGCTTTTCTGAGAACGCTGAAACTGATGATGCAGGCCATCAAATCTCATCCTATACATTCTCCAACAGAGAGAAAACAACAGGAAACTGGTCTTCACTAAGCAACGATTATATGTATCTTTACGGTAATAAATCAGTTAACTATAACTATACTCAACACAATTACGCCGATTTAAGACAAGTTCCAACAAATGGAACCCAATTCTATATCCATGAAGGTGAAAACTATCTTGTCAACTCAAGCGGTACATTATCCAATACTCGAAATAGAGCAGAAGCTACATTATGGACTTACAACAACGGAGTTATTTCCAATGGAAGCTACAATTTAAGAAATAATAGCGGTACATTAGAAGCTAGTAGATATTATTCAACAACCTGGACCGTTACCAAAAATGGAAACAATGGATTTTTAATTTCATCCACTGCTTCAAATAGAACTTATTATCTTGCATATCTAAACCAAGGATGGACTCAACTTAAATACATTGATACATCTACTAGATATTATTTCAGTATCGGTGATAACTACTTTAAATGGGGTGGTGTTGTTGGACAAAGCATCTATGCTGCTATTCAAACCACTACAACTACTGACGATGCAACTGAATGGGTTCAAGATAGCAATGGAAACTATTATCCTTATGGATATTCTCAACATATTCTTGGCTTTTACTATAATACTCAGTATGGCGATGCATTCTATTTATGTGCTTATAGTGGTGTAACTCTAAAGTACACATACCAACAATATAGCGGAAACTATTATTTAGGTTCTACTTCAAGATATAACAATGGTTCCACTAACTATTACTATTACGCAACCTACGATGGTAGTAGATTTACATCTGTAGGTAACAATAACCAAAATACTGCTCGTACTAATGCTGGACCAGTTACTAGAACTACCGTTCCAACACACGTAGCAAGCGATTTTGGAACTTACCTTTATGGTAAAACTGATACTCAAACGCAAAAAACTTATACAAGCAAAGCTACATATTTCCCACTTTCTTATGAACCAATATTGAACGCTAATAACGAAGTGACAGGATACAGTAATAACATATCTTCAAAAAATACCGGTTATGTTGTTTCTGGAACATATTTCCAAAACGACCGTCCTGGCGATATGCGTGTTTCAAAATACGCAAATAGCAACTCAAGCGGCAACAAAAGATTAACTGCTTCTCTAAATGATGGTTATTATTATCAAGGCACTGTTAATAGTAAAAACTATAATCTTAGTGTAGTTACAAGAAGTAATGTTACTAACGGTTTTAAAATATTGAAAGATGACTATAACTTTAATAATGGAAATGGCTCAGTTTCTTCATCATTAACCAGTCAATTTGGAACAACAAAGGTAAGCGTTGCTGATGCTGGACTTGTTAAATACACAGCCTCTAGAAAACAATTACATACTCTATTCAATAGCACACTTGCTACTACTGGCACTACATATTTGTATGGCCTACACTTCATGGATGCACAAATTAATACAAATCATAAGATTCAAATCCCATATGCTTCCATTAACGGAAATGAGTACTACAATTACGAATTGCCGAATGACTGTATTGACTTCAATTTAAAGAATAATGGTTATGTCAACTTCTTTGCTGGATCTTACTTCCCTGGCAACACAACATTCTTCTCATTACATACAATCGATAGAGATGAGAACACTAAAGCCATTACCGGTATTCATGAAATAGTAGAAATATACAAAAATATCGGCGATAACAGAAAACAATATAAATATATTTATATCTATGATGATGGCACAAAAAATTGTCCTATTGGCACTGGCGGTGGACAATATAATGTTCAAGATAAACTATTTGATACTACATGGATTACCAATCCAACAATGGTTGATAATGCCCTTTATTATTTTGAAATTCCAGTAAATAAAGGCGAATACGCACTAGGTTCAGTCGACGGAAAAGACGGTGCTTATCTTATTTACCTAGATATCGGCGCAGGTGTTAAGACTCAAAATATCACTACTTATACCGAGAAAATCACGACAAGAACTGATGCATTTGACTTTGTTGTAGGAGTTGATTTTGTTGCAGTACTTCCAACAGACAAAGACGGATATGAGGCTATTACCGGAGATTTAGTGGCGAATGTATCAATCCCAGCTTCTACCAATGGTTCCACTACCTTTGGATATAATGCTTCTGATCACATACTAACTTGTGCTCCTCCAAATGGAGTAACACTAAGTTCCACTTATATACGGTATGGTGAAAAAGTTAAAGTTGGTACAAAGACCTTAGCTCCTTCTTACATTAGCACATCAACTGAGGTATTAGATAAAGTAACCCAAATTATTTATGATAACGAAACAGAAATGGTTACAAAAATTGTCTCTACTTCTACCGATGGCGGTGACACATGGGAAACTGGTGATCCTATTGTTCTAAAAAAAGACGTCGTAGAGTACGAAGCAAGTGCTACTATCGAATCTGCAGGTGTAGATATTGTCCACTTCCACTATCAGATAACTAGTAACGCTACTGTAACAATTGATACAGAATATGATTCTGATAAAGACACATATTCCATCACTATAACAAGTAGTGAAGCTACTACAGTATTCGTTGACGATGTACTCGAATCATTCACCGGTGCAGGTGGTACAACCAACTATACAGTTAAGATCAATAATGTAACAGTGGTTGATGGCCAACAGGTTCCAATCTCTGCTTCATAAAATGATCAAAAAATGGATGAGATTATTAACTTAGTCTCATCCTTTTTATATATATTATTAATAGGTCGCGCACACGC
>CACYJD010000117.1 GCA_902774655.1 uncultured Erysipelotrichaceae bacterium
GAAGGACAATCCTTAGCTGTTAAAGAAATAAAAGAAGATATGGAAAAGGATTCTCCAATGGATCGTTTGCTATGTGGAGATGTAGGTTTTGGAAAAACTGAAGTGGCCTTTAGAGCAGTGTTTAAGGCTATATCTTCCGGTAAACAGGTGGCAATCCTGTGTCCAACGACAATTTTAGCAAGACAACATTATGACTTAGCTGTGGAAAGATTTTCTAGTTATGGAATAAGAATTGCACAGATTTCAAGACTAGTTCCTGCCTCACTGCAAAAGCAATATGCAAAAGAAATTGCAGAAGGAAAGATAGACTTAGTAATTGGTACTCATAGATTACTTAGTAAAGATTTCAGTTTTAAAGATTTAGGTTTGCTGGTTATTGACGAAGAGCAGAGATTCGGAGTCGCGCAAAAAGAGGTTATTAAAGAGCTAAAAACAAACATTGATGTTTTAAGTTTAAGCGCCACTCCTATTCCTAGAACACTTCAGTTGTCTTTAATTGGTGTTAGACCGGTATCCACTATTCAAACACCTCCAGAAAATAGAACAAATATTCAAACATATGTAACCATTTATAAAAAAGAAATAGTAAAAGAATTGATCGAAAGAGAATTATCAAGACAGGGTCAAGTATTCTATGTCCATAATGTTGTTTACAACATTACATCAACAGCAGAGTCAATACACAGAATGGTTCCATCAGCTAGATTAGGAATAATTCATGGGCAAATGGATAAAGCCGAAATAGAAGACGTAATGTTTAAATTCTATAACGGTGAAATAGATGTTTTAGTTGCGACATCAATCATCGAAAACGGTATAGATATTCCTAATGCTAACCTCATTATTGTTGAGGACGCAGACAAATTTGGATTAGCGCAACTATATCAGATTAAAGGTAGAGTTGGTCGCGGTGGCCGATTAGCGTACGCGTATTTATTCTATAAAGAAAATAAGACATTAAATAAAGCCGCAGAGCAAAGATTAAAAGCTATTCAGGATTTTGTTGAACTTGGTAGCGGATACAAAATTGCTCAAAGAGATTTAATGATTAGAGGTGCTGGTGATATTTTAGGTCCAGAACAAGCAGGTTTTATTGATTCTGTTGGTTTAGATCTATATCTGAAGATGCTTAATGAAGCAACCGAAGAAAGAAAAACTGGTCATAAAGTTGAGCCACCAAAACCAATGAAAGTTTTCAAAATAGACGCATATATTCCAGCGGATTACGCTTCTAAGGAAGATAAAATTGAACTTTATCAAGAAATAGACGCTTGTAAAACCGAAGCAGATTTGAAGAAAGTTTCTAAGAAGATTAGAGATATTTACGGCAGGCTTCCTCAAGAAGTAAATTTATTAATTAGACAAAAGAAGCTCGATATTTTAATTAATAATGAAGAATTTGATAAAGTTAATGATTACTCTACAAACATTGAAATTGTGTTAACTAAAAAGTTTTCAACAATCAATGGTGTTGGGAATGTATTATTTGATGTTTTACAGGATTATATGGACATTATGTCTGTTTCTTACCTGAATAAGACGTTAAAAATAAGAATGCAAAAAGAAGAAGACTGGATGAAGTCATTTGAAACAATACTTAACTGCATTCACGATATTTATATCGAATATAAGAAATAGTATTGTTAAATTCTAAAAAATCTATACACTTTAAGTGTACGGATAAGAGGTGATTCCCGGTGTTATTCAATTATCCATTTGAAGAAAATAGAACTTACTTAATAGCATGCTCATATGGCCCAGACTCAATGGCACTCTTTGATATGCTTATTAAATCAAAAGTTCATATCGTTTGCTGTCACGTTAATTATCACAAAAGAGGCGAAGATAGCGATGCAGAAGAACAAAATTTAAAAAGATATTGTGATGAGAGAAGCATACCTTTTGAATGTTTAGACGCTAGAACAATTAAAAAAGAAGGAAACTTCCAACAATGGGCTAGAAACGTTAGATATTATTTCTTTGCACAAGTTTACGTTAAATATAACGCTGCTGGTATTTTTGTAGCGCACCAACAAGATGATTTAATTGAAACATATATTATGCAACGTGATAGAAATACCCACGTTGATAAATATGGCATTCAAGTCGAATGTGAAATTAATGGAATGCACGTTATTAGACCACTTCTTAACTATTCAAAAGAAGATCTATTACGTTATGACAGAGAGAATAATGTTCCTTATTCAATCGACATTTCAAATCTTCAAGATGACTATAAGAGAAACATTATTAGACACAATGTTATTGAGAAGATGTCGAGTACCGAAAGAGAGCAGTACCTTAATGAAATTAAGGAAGCTAATAATGAATTAACTGCTTTAGAGCAAAGTGTTAATGAAAAAATTACAATTGATGAAACCCTTGATATTAGAGAAATTATTGCTCTTAAAAAAGATGAATTCAAAGAAGCAATTTTTAAGTTTGTTGCTCAAAACGCACCTGTTCATGTTGATATTTCCAACGGACAAATTGATGAGATTAGAAAGATATGTTTATCTGAGAAGCCAAACATCGATTTTCCACTAGGAAGTGGCGTGGTTTTGGTAAAAGAGTATGATGTTTTGCTTATCGTAAACGAGGAAGATACACCTGAACCATATAGTTACGAAATTAAATATCCATGCATTTTCAGTTGCCCTCAATTTAATATTGATTTCTCTATGGGTGCTGATGATAGAAGAATCCATCCTGAAGACTACCCTTTAACAATCAGAAATGCTCATCCTGATGATCATTACACTGTCGGCAGAGCAGTCTTAAGGAATGTTAAACGTCTCTTTATTGATTGGAAAGTTCCAAAACGTATTAGAAAACAATGGCCAGTTGTATGCAATAAGAACGGCGAGGTTATTTATATTCCTAGATATCGTCTTTCTTACACCGACATGCATAAGTCAAAATTCGAAATAAAGATTAAATAGTCCACTCTTTGAGACATTTGTCCTAAATATAAGCAAACTAGTTTACAAACTGGTTTGTTTTTCTTATTATTCTATTAATGTATTTTTATACATTGTTTGCTTTATAAACTCTCAAAGGAGGTAAATCAATGAACGAAGAAAATAGAAGACCTAGAAAAAGTTTATTAACTCTAGTTTTGCCATATATTTTGATGGTTCTCGCCATTGGACTTTTTGTCTGGCTTATTGTTTCAATGAACCTTTCAAGAAGCACTACTTGGACATTTAACCAATTAGATGCCAAATTTAA
>CACYJD010000118.1 GCA_902774655.1 uncultured Erysipelotrichaceae bacterium
CGCTGAGTTGCTCATCAGTTAATTCAACGCCTTCGGCTTTGGCAAGTGCTAATAACTCTTCATGGTTTTTACATTCTCTAACTTTAGCGATTTGTTCTTTGCTTAAACCATTTAATAATTCTTTATTCATGTTCAAAGTTCTCCTTTGCTAATTTTATGTTATCACAGTAGTTGTCACAAAAGTGTCACAAAAAAAGTCGCCCAGCAAGAAAAGAGAGATATTTCATTGTGCGTATATACATACAGATGTACTATTTCGATTCAATATATTATTTGTTAATATATTAAGGGGATTTATAGACATGAGAAAAATAGTCACTTTAGGTTTATTAATATCGGGCGTTGTTTTATCTTCCGCATCTATTCCGGCAAATTTCCTTAATCAAAATTACGAGGTAGTAAAAAGAGAATATCACTACGCAGCAGTTGATGGAGGAGAATTAATAGATTACTCTGCGGACGTTTATTTCTCTCAAGGTTATTTTGAACATCCTTCAACTGAATACGATCCTCATTTAGCGTCAGCTTCTCTAGCCTTTGCGGTATCAACTTTTACATATGCTACCGAAACTTATGATGAGGAGTGGTACCTAACCCAATCAAGATACGCAAAAGAATTCTTGGAAGTACTAGAATTTAATACATTTGAAACAAATGATGATTATAAACAAACTGCGAGATTTGACTCAATCGGCTTATGCGCTGCCAAAAAAGAATTTGATGATTATACAGTTGTTGCAATTGCTCCAAGAAGTGGCGGTTATTTCAGCGAATGGGCAAGCAATGTCAATTTAGGAAATGGTTCTAAATCCGATATGATGCATGAAGGCTGGTACAACGCCGCTAATAAATTAATTAATTTCTTAACTGATTATGTTAATCAAAACGTAGAAACCACAAAAGTTAAACTCTGGATGGCGGGTTTTTCTAGAGGAGGAGCCACCACTAATCTCGCCGCCGGTTTAATCGATAACAAAATTGATCAAGGGGAAAGATTATTTAACAACGCTAACATATCTAGAGAAGATGTCTACGCCTATACTTTTGAAGCGCCACAAGGAGCCAATGTTAATTCCAAAACAGTTAAAAAACCAAAAGATAGTTTATATAACAATATTTTTAATATAGTAAATCCACTTGATATCGTTCCTAAACTAGCGATGAAGGAATATGGTTTTACACGATTTGGTATTGATAAATACATAACTAATAAATTCTATGATCCAGAAAATTTCGAAAATAATCGCAAAACATTTAATGTTTTTCTTAAAAAATATAATCAAAATCCAGAAACAGAATTAGCTCCTGATGCTTTTAAAATATCAGGGTTTGAAATTGGTAATGCTGGTGCGGATATTCTCCTCACTTTAATAAACTGTATTGCCACTGACAAAGATTTGCCAACAATCCTTGCTCCTTTCGTAGATAAAAGAAAACAAAACTACGACGCTAATATTGCTTTTGACCAATTGATGAGAGAACTAGTAGATCAAATTGGTGATCGAGATGATTTCTATAAAAAATTTGAACCATCGCTAATAAAACTCATGCTAGCAATTCAAGATGAGAAAAACGGAAATCCTAATTATTTACTCGCTTTAGTCAAGATTGTTAGTGTTGGCGCAATTATAAAAGAAATTACTGGCAGTACCAAGCTGGTTAAATCAGCAATTTCTTTAATATGGGGAGATTCATTAGCAACCACACTATATAACACATTTGATGTTTTAATTGGTCCATTAGGAAACACATATTGGGAAAAACCAAATGAATTATTGTCAATCGCAGCGTATGTTAATAATATTTTCCAAAACCATTATCCTGAAGTCACTATATGTCATTTAGCATCACAAGATAGCTACTATTTAAATGACTATGAAGGAGATGGAGTTTTAAAAGAAGTTCCGTTCTTAAATAATGTTGATTATGGAAGAATGCATTTCTTTGGTTATAACGATATTGGTTTAAGATTGAATAGCGAAAGTGGAACTCGTGTTGTTAATATTGAAGGATACGTCCTTGGTAAGAGTGATGTCAAAGACTGCCAACCAGGTTACGCTGCCGGATATTATTCTTACGCTACCGAAGAAAAAATGGATGTCTTCATGCCAGTGAATCAAAAATACAACATCTCGATGAAGTCATATTCCAAAAAGCCTTATCATCGTTGCGAGTATTGGGCATATTACGAATACTTCACTTTAGATAATACTGGTAAAGTTAGAAAACAAGTTGACCACAAAAAAGAGAAAGTGTGGTTCAACTCTGACCGCCATAAACGCAATGTCACTATCAAAGTGTAATAGGGGGTAATAAGATATGAAAAAGAAATTATTTATTTTATCTATAATTCCTTCAATGCTCATTTTGATTGGTTGTGGTAATAAAGGGGACGATCAACCAGATGTTAGTGAGTTTAAAGATTTACTCTCTAAGCAAGACGTCTCTCCATTTTATGAAAAAAGTTTTGCGTCAATTTTTGAACAAGATTATAACGTTGTATCTACTTCTTTAAGCGATGGAAAAGAAATTGAACATATTAAATATAAGGGAGTAGGAATGTATGGGTTTTTCTATTCCGTAAGTGAAAATGATTATGAAGAAATAATGTCAAAAGATGATACTAATCCATTTGATTTCATCACTAGAAGTAATATGTCAAAATACGAATTGCTTCAACAAGCAACTTTTGATTCATTCCAATCTCAAACAGAAGATGAAATAGAATCTAAAACATCATTAAGATACAATCAACACTTGCAAGGTTTGTCTCAAGACAATACATTCCAATTATTTAATGAATTTTCATTGGATGATTTACTAGATGAAAGCAAAAATGAAACGAGAAATTTTAACGCAATTTTAGATAAAGAATTGCTTTTAGATTCAATCTCCACTGCTTCTTTGTCAGATTTGTTCCAAAGAATTACGATATTTGATGGGCAAAGAAATAGTGAGTTTTTGGATACTTTATACTATGCAACCGTACAAGATTTAATGAATAAAAGCGATTTAGAATTATCTAATTTCATTCAAAATAACCACATTGAAATTAATAAGGGTGAAGAATACATAGAAGTATCTTTTAAAATTGAAGATGAAAATATTCGAGAAATACTAAGTGAAAATGATGTCTTCCCTGGCATTATCTCCGGAACATTATATTACGATAAGGAAAATGGTAGTTTCCAAAATCATGAATATGAAATATCTTATGTTGAGAATAG
>CACYJD010000119.1 GCA_902774655.1 uncultured Erysipelotrichaceae bacterium
CAATCTGTTGAACAATTAACATTTAGAGAGGGTGTTAGAAAAAGAATCGGTATTTATCTTGGTTCCGCAGACCACACGGGAGTAATTGCGGGGCTTTTAGAATTAGTAAATAACGCAACCGATGAAGCATTGGTATGCCCTACAGCAACAAAAATTGAAATAGAAGTTGGTCCAGATTGGGCAAGCTGTCGTGACTATGGCCGCGGTATGCCACATGGACCAAATGACTTCTCTAATGAAGTAATAATAAACCTTCTAACCGAGAACCACTCGGGCGCGAAATTTGATGATAATGCTTATGGTGGCAAATCCCGCGGACTTAATGGAACAGGCAGCGCCGCAACATGTTGTTCATCAGATTGGTTTAAAATATCAAGCTATCGTGATAATGCTGAATGGTATATGGAGTTTTATCAAGGAGTTCCAAAATGGGATAAATGTCAGCAAAAACCATTACCACTCGGATGTCCAAATGGAACATATATCATTTATAAACCAAGCCAAGAAGTTTTTAATGCTGAACCAATACATTTTGATTTTAATGAAATTTGTAATATAATAGAAGAGTATTCATATTTCAATAAAGGCGTTGAATTTATTGTTTCTAATGCAGAAACAAAAGAAAAGAAAAAATATATTAGCAAAAACGGACTTATGGATTTTGCTGATATGAAGGTTCCTAAACGAATTCACAAACACCCAATTCATATACAAACTACTGAAGATGATATTGATATAGAAATCATACTTAATTGGACCACTGGTAGAGAAAAGTTTTATCTTTTTTCAAATGGTGGTGAAAACGAGAATGGCGGCACACCAATAACAGGTATTAAAACTGCACTTACTAATTTCTTTAAAAAGAAAGTTAAAGATTTGGGTTCTGGTGATGTGGTGCGCGCAGGATTAGTATATATTTGTTCAGTTAATTTAAAGAATCCAATATACGACGGCCAAACCAAGAATAAGATTACAAACCCAGAACTTCGCGGCCTGGCGCAAAGGTGCACTACACAGATGCTTGATGATTTTAGTAGACGCTATCCAGGTGAGTTTGATTCAATAATTGATTTGCTTACAAAGGAACTCAAAGCAGAACGTGCCGCAGAGAAAGCACGTAAGCAAGTTCTCGAAGCATCAAAAGAAATTGAAAAGAATCAGAAGAAAAAGGTTTTTGCTTCTGATAAACTTAAAGATGCTGAGTTTCTCGGACCAAACGCAACGCTTCTTGTAGTAGAAGGAAACAGTGCTATGGGTGGTATGGCCCAAGCAAGAGATTATACCAAATATGGAATACTGGCTATTAGAGGAAAAATTATCAACTGTCTTTCCAATCCAGAAGAAAAAATCTTCAATAACGAAGAAATTAAACTTCTTCTTTCAGCCATGAACATCGTCCCAGGTAAATACAATCCTTCCAAACTACGCTATGGACGTCTTGCAATCTGCACTGATGCCGATAGCGACGGCGCGCACATAGGTCTGCTTATAATGGCAGCACTACAATATCTCGCGCCAGAGTTCATTAAAGAAGGCAGACTTTGCTGGCTTCGCTCCCCACTTTATATCGTCGAAAACAAAGGTAAAGAGTCATATTACTTTACCGACGATGAATTTAATAAGGTGAGAAATAAGGTTAAAGGAGAAGTCACCCGTGCCAAAGGACTTGGTGAACTTCCCGCAGAGACCGCGCGAGCTTCGATGTTTACACAAGAATATCAGCGTATTGATGTAATGGAATGGAATGATAGAGCAATTGATTTACTTTATGATTTAATGGGTGAGAATGTAGATTGTCGAAAAGAATTTATTATGAACAAAATTGACTTCTCAAAAATACGTGAATAATGGAACAAATGGAACCATTTTTATAAAGTCCAAATGTGCCATTTCTACTTATATATAGAAGGCAAGGAGGAATAAAAATGGGAGCAAAAATAAATGAAATAGGCAATACATATGGATATTTAACCGTTATTGATACCGCACCAAGTAAAAATAACCGAGCCATGTGGTTATGTAAATGTAAATGTGGCAATGAATGCGTTGTTAGTGGTAAGGAATTACGCAGTGGACATACAAAGTCGTGTGGATGTCTTAAGCGCGAAGCCACTATAAAAAGAAACATGGAACGAGGTGGCGGAGATTTAACAGGACAAAGATTTGGTAAATTAACTGTTTTAGGTTTTGAAAAATGGTTAGACCGAAACAATGGGCATAGAGATAGAATGTGGCGTTGTAAGTGTGATTGCGGCAATGAATGTGTAGTTAATCATAGATATTTAAGGTTTGGGGATACTGAATCTTGTGGTTGCACAAAGTCGCGCGGCAATGCAACAATTATGCGATGGTTAAATTCTAATCATTATGAATATCAAGCAGAATATCGTTTTAAAGATTTAGTAAGCCAATATAATAATATCCCATATCAATTTGACTTTGCTATTTTTGATAGTGGCAATTTAAAATTTCTCATTGAATATCAAGGAAACATTCATTTTAAAACTACTCCTGGTGGTTGGAATGATGAAAAAGCACTTGCTGATTGTCAAAAACGAGATAAAATAAAATTTGATTATTGCAATCAAAACAATATACCATTATATTATATTACTTATGAAGAAATTATAGAAGATAGACTAAAGGAGATTATGAATGAGCAATTTATTGCCAATAATTGAAGATAGTTTTACTCAATATAGTTCAGCGGTCATACAATCAAGAGCATTAGTAGATGTGCGTGATGGTCTTAAACCATCTGCGCGTCAAATCTTTTATTCAATGTTAATTCGCAAACTAACACCAGATAAACCATATAAAAAGACTGCCAACGCCGTTGGTATGGCTATGGCAGATTTCTATATTCATGGTGATAGTTCTTGTGAAGGAGTAATCATGAGAGCGGGTCAGCCGTTCGCCATGCGTTATCCATTGATTGATGTAAAAGGTAATTATGGTTCTTTAATAGAGTCCGGCAATTATGCGGCTATGCGTTATACGGAAAGTCGCTTATCTAAATTGGGCGCTTATCTTTTTAATGATATAGATAAAGAAACTATCAACGAATGGAAAGATAGTTATGATAATACCAAACAATACCCAGCAGTATTACCAACCAAAGGATACTATAATGTATGTAATGGTAGTATGGGTATAGCGGTAGGTATGGCTTGCTCAATTCCTCAATATAATTTAAAAGAAATGAA
>CACYJD010000120.1 GCA_902774655.1 uncultured Erysipelotrichaceae bacterium
AAAGACGGGTTTATAACCATTTAATAAATTGCTAGATGCGGTTGTGGGAATATCTTTTGTGGAGAAATTATCTTTGATAACAAAAGGGATTCCCCATAATAAATGGCTCTTATCTTTATTAGATAACTGTCCAATTAATTCCTGTCCTTCTTTTTCGGTAATATATTCAAAAGCATTATTGTTATCTTCTCTTGCTCTTTTAATCGCTTCGTCAAAAAGTTCTTGAGGAGTAACTTGACCTTCAAGAAGAGCTTGATGAATGTCGGCGATTGTCATATCGAGATAATGCATATTAAACCACCTTTGGTAATCTGATTTGTCCATCTTTGACATCGCTAGCGTTTTTCAGTGCTTCTTCTTGAGAAAGAGGTTCTTCTACTTCGTCTTCTCTTAAATAAGAGTTGGTAACTTCAAAAGGAAAAGTCATCGGTGTCACTTCATCGATATGGGGGATATCGCCTATTAAGTCAACCTGTTTTAAAAAGATGTTCATTTCTTTAATCAATTGATCGTATTGATTATCATCCATTTCAAACATCAATTTTGATGCGGCAGTTTTTAAAACTTCTTTACTAACAGGTTTCATATATAGTTATTCGTATTTTATCACTAGATACCTTTTTCATATAGAAAAATATACGTTATGAAAAAAATACGACAAAAAATAAATATTTTTGTTAAACTTAATAACGTATGAATGATTTGCAAAAGAAACAATTAGAAATTCTTAAAGCTTTTATCAACGTTTGTGAAAAGCATCATCTCCGCTACTTCTTAGTGGGTGGAACATGTTTAGGCGCAGCGAGACATCAAGGTTTTATCCCTTGGGATGATGATATCGATGTCGGTATGCCAAGAGAAGATTACGATAAATATTTAGAGTTACAAAAAGAATATGAAGGGACACCATATTTCATTCAAACATGGAAGAGCGATCCTCATTATTGCTATAACTTCGCAAAATTAAGAGATAGTTCCACTACCTTTGTGGAATCATATTTCTGGAAACACAGAATTAATCACGGTGTCTGGATTGATATCTTCCCAATCGATGGTATTTCTTTAACCGATGATAAACCGAGATATAAATATGCGAAGAAGGTCAAACATATTTGGATGCAAGTCTATTTAAGTTACGTTCCCCAGTTAAGAAGAAAACTTAAAAAAGGAACATTCTGGTTTGACTTATTATTAAATATCTCCGCTATTTTATTCTGGCCTTGGGATATCGCTCATTATAGAAGAAAACATTCTGAGAAATATATGAGAAAGATTCCTTATGATAAAGCCGTATTAGTAGCGAATTTCTGTGGCACAAACGCCAAGAAAGAAGCGATGCCCAAAACATTATTTGATGAATTTACCAAATTAAAGTTCGAAGATATCGAAGCAAGCGTTCCAAAGGATTATGATGCTTATCTCACTTATCTCTATAGAGATTGGAGAAAGCTCCCTCCTAAAGAACAACAAATTGGTCACCACTATGACAAAGGGTTATCATTAACACAAGGTTATGAATCTTATCTAAAAGAGCATAAAATATAGTAGCGAGGTCGAAATATGAATATAGCACTTATATTAGCAGCAGGCACAGGCTCCCGTATGGGAAACGCTGATAAGCCCAAACAATTCTTACCCATCTATGGAAAACCATTAATGGTTCATACGATAGAAGCTTTTGAAATGAATCCAGAAGTGGATGCTATCATCATTTCCACTAATGAAGAATTCATCGATGATGTCAAAGTGATGTGTAAACAATATGACCTCAGCAAAGTAAAAAACGTTGTCGCTGGTGGCGCTACTCGTCAAATCTCCGTTTATAACGGACTTAAAGGTGTTTTAGCCACAGGCGCAAAAGATGATGATATTATTATCATCCACGATTCCGCTAGACCATTAATCAGCCAAAAGATTATTTTAGATAATATCAAAGGCTGCCAAGAATATGGTGCAGTCGATACTGTTATTAAAGCGACAGACACTATCGTTAGAAGTGTCGATGAACAAAAGATTAGCGACATTCCTTTAAGGAAAGAATTATATCAAGGTCAAACCCCACAAACATTTAAATTAGGTTTAATCGTTTCCGCTCATGAAGAAGCAATTAAGAACAATCTTCCTAATGTCACTGATGATGCCAAATTAGTTTTATCATTTGGTCACGAAGTTCATTTAGTGGAAGGTGATAAATTAAATTTCAAGATCACAACATTCGATGATTTAATGATGCTTAAAGCATTATTAAAGATTGGAAAAACTGAGGTGCTTTAATGTTTCAGATAATCTATAAAGTTACTTCTCCTGGTGTCATAGAAGAATTCTTAGAAAATGTCGACTTAGAAAAAGGTCAAACATTAGTTAAGGTTGATTATATGGCCATTTGTAAAGCGGACATCCGTTATTATTTAGGCAACCGTGAACAATCAGTTTTAAATCATAAATATCCCCTCGCTCCAATTCATGAAGCGGTTGGTCACGTCATCAAAGATCCCACTGGAAAATATAAACCAGGTGATAAAGTTATTCTTGTTCCTAATTCTGTCGAACCAAAATGGTTAGATACTTTTGAAAACAAAAGATGTGAAAGAAAAGATTTAGGTAACAATTACGCGATTCATTCCACATTTAGAAGTTCCACTACTGATGGATTCTTAAAACCATTCTATGTCTCAGAACCGGAATTATTAGTGAAATATAATGATAAAATCCCTGCAAATATTGCGGTTTTCAGTGAATTATTATCAGTTGCGGTTGCGGGATTAAGAAGAATTAATTTCCAAGAAACTAATCATGTCGCTATCTTTGGAGATGGCATCTTAGCATATATCACATACATCGCTTTTGAAGCATTACACCCTGAAACAAAACTAACTATCTTCGGTATCGATAAAAACAAATTAGCAATGTTTAAAGGTGTAGATGCTAGAACCTATGATGAATATAAAGGCGAGAAATTCGATACGATGATTGAAATCGTCGGAGGAAGATTCTCTGGTGACGCCATCAATAAAATGATTGATTGGGCTGCTGTCGGAGCGGATCTCATCCTTATGGGTGTCAGTGAAGAAAAAGTTCCTCTCAACACCAGATTAGTGTTAGAAAAAGGATTATCGCTAAAAGGTGTCACTAGAAGCGATATCAAAGACTTC
>CACYJD010000121.1 GCA_902774655.1 uncultured Erysipelotrichaceae bacterium
TGTTCCATCCCCCGTTTTCTTGCCCACGGGTTATTAACAATACCCATCTTAGCCTATAACGACTGTGATGCCAAGATTTTTGTTTTGTAAGCAACTGGACTCATATGAAATTTATTAATAATTCGGATGTCATTGTAATATTCTATGTATTTCACTATTGCTTTAATCAAAGAATCCATATCTTTATAAAGATGTTCTTTGCCATAGAACATTTCTTCTTTCATTCTTCCAAAAAAATTCTCAGTTGGAGAATTATCTAAGCAATTTCCTTTTCTAGACATGGATTGTTTCATTTCGAGTTTAATTATTTGCTTATGGTATTTATCCATCTGGTATTGCCAGCCTTGATCGCTATGTAAAACGGCACCTTTTATTTTGTTCCCGTGTTTCTTGATTAACTCAGAAAACATTCTTTCAATTTGTTTATAATTTGGTCTTTTTGATAAGTTGTAAGCTAATATTTCACGAGTATGAAAATCGATAATAGGAGATAAATATAATTTTCCAAATGGCATGATAAACATTGTTATATCAGTGCCTAATTTTTGATACGGACCGCTTGTTTCAAAATTTCTTTTATAAACGTAAAGACTTTTATCAGCTAAAAGGTTTTTATCCAATAATAAGTTGTTACATTTCTTCCCAAAATCACCTTTAAAAGAAATATATTTCCGTTGTTTAGGCCTAGCCTGAATAGATAATTTTTTCATAATTCGTTCTACTCTTTTGTGATTAATTTTAGGCAATTTCCAACTTAAAAGTTTCGCATTTAAGGCATCAGTAATTCTTAAAACACCATATTTTTGGTAATTCTCTTCAAATATATTGAGAATTAAATCTTCATAAAATTGGTCTTTAATATCTTTATCTAGTAAATGTTTAACAGCATAGTAATATGCTTGTTTTGATAGATTTGCAACTTTGAGAAGCAATGAGAATTGATACTTTCCCCTTAACTCTTGAACGACTTTTGCCTTTTCTTGAATCGTTTGCTTCTTTCTAGAGCTAGGGGAAATGATTTTTTTAGGTATTCATTCTCCGCTTTAGTTCTTTCCAAATCTTCCAGGAGTTTTTTGTGTTCCTTTACTAGAACTCTATCATCATGCATTTTATAAGCTTCACGAGAATGAGTGTCTTTGATTCCGTCTTCGCCTTCTTTTTTGTATTTATTAACCCAATCTTCAACCACCGCAGGATCTGTAAGCATTAAATCTAATGCGACTTGACGACACGATTTTCCTTGAGAAATAACTTCCTTAATAGCATTTAACTTCATGCTACGAGAATAGTCTTTTCTTTGCTTGTCTTTTTCAAATGCTTTTTCGCCCCAGCGCTTATATAAGGCTGCATGATATTTTAAACGTGAGGCATTATATCCGTATTCTTGCTCAATATCATAAATCGGCACGTCGTCCTCAACGTGCATCTTTACATATTTGAGCTTTTCTTCAAGCGTCAATTTCATATAAAAAATCCCCCTTTTCATTCTACCCTGAAGGGCAAAATTTTGGGGGATATTTCATTGCGCATGGAGCAGATGGCGGGAATCGAACCCGTGTAGTTAGCTTGGAAGGCTAAAGTTCTACCATTGAACTACATCTGCATAAGTGGCGGACCGTACGAGATTCGAACTCGTGATCTCTTCCGTGACAGGGAAGCATGCAAGGCCACTACACCAACGGTCCAACGCGCTTAAAAATATTAGCACAACTAAATCTTTAAAAAAAGATATTTTTATGCAATAAATTCTTTTAATGCTGCTAAAGGCATATAAGCGGATTCTCTTTTAACTAGTTTTCCGTCTTCAAAGAGCATTAAAGTAGGGATTGTCATGATTCTGAATTGACGTGCAATTCCTGGTAATTCATCAACATTAATTTTAACGATTTTTAATCCTGTTTCTTGTTCTAAAGCTTCAAGTTCTGGAGCGAGCATTTTGCATGGACCACACCAGTCGGCGTAGAAATCCACTAAAACTTTTTCACCAGCGATTTCGCTTTCGAATCTGCTTTCTTCTTCTAAGTGTAAGATCATTTTTCTGTCCTCCTAAATGGCAAAGATATAAAAGATTAAGTAGATAATAACAATATGAAGTGGAAAATAAAAGTAAGATGCATATTTAAACCATTTAGCTTTATAACCAAGTTTTCCATTGTATAGAAGTAGTGGTATTAAAGATAAAGCAAAATATGATTGCCAAGTCTGGAATATACCTAACAGCTTTATATTAATATAAGGTAATAAAGAAATAGTTATCAAAATAAACACTTGAAGAATGACATTTATAACATTGCGATAATATTGAAAATCTAAACTATTAAGGATTTCACTTAAGCTAATATCAGGATACTTCTTTACTGAATACATACGTGCAATGGTAGCGGAAAAATAGCACGCTAATGCAACTGCAACACCAAATAATCCATAACCAGTTCTTACATAGAATGGAAGCCAAGTAATTGTGTAATCATTAAATTGTTCCAATATATTTAAAACGCTGTTAAGAACCAAATAACCTATAGGAAGTAGGCTAAAATAGGAAAATTTGTCTTTTCTATGAATCAAGTAGAATCCTAACGCTATTAGGAAAATATCAAGAATTGGATTCCTAATATACATCGCATATGTGTCAAAGAAATGATATAAGAGGACATGCGCAACTACAGTGGTGATTGTTAGTAACAGTATTCTAAATAAGTATTTGTAGGGATTGGAGGTATGTCTAATTGCTTCAATCTCTAAAAATACAAATAAAGGAAAGGCGATACGACCAATAATTCTAAAAGCAATAACTAGATTAGACTCCATCCCAAATGAAGTGAAGGAAGGAAGTAAAACTCCTATATGATCAAAAGTCATTGCAATCAAAGCAATAATTCTTAACCAAAAGGTGTTTAACTTCATTAATCTATTCATATTGTTATGGCAATAGAGTTCTTGCTAATGCTGCGAGCAGTGATAGTAAATTATTTGCAACATGTGATGTGATAGAAGCTGCAAATCCAAATTTATCGAATAGGAAAGTAAATGTAAAAGCGGCTGTTACATAGAGTGGAACATTTAGCAGTTCATTTGCCCAGGTTCCAGTTACAAAACTTTCAAAATCGAAATGTATAAATGTAAATACAATAATTGTGAC
>CACYJD010000122.1 GCA_902774655.1 uncultured Erysipelotrichaceae bacterium
AAAGCTATCTTTACCGGAATTAAGAAATCATTCATGAGGAAAGGAAATAAATAATTATGAAAGTCGCAGGAGTTATTACTTTATCAGTCGTAGGATCACTTTTAGTGATAGGTGGAGGCACTATGTTTGCGTTAGGTGTTGCTAACACAAATAAGAATAATCCTATCACCACTCACGAACATGAAGTTGAACTATTTAATAAAATGAGTGTCGATATCCATACTGCAGATTTAGAATTAAAAGCAAGTGAAGACTTAACATATAAAGTCGTATGCGAAGAGAAAGAAAAAATATATCATACAGTCGAAGTTAAAGAAGGTGTCTTAACAATTAACACTATCGACGAAAGAGCGTGGTATGAAAGAATCTTTGACTTCTCTTGGACAAAAATGAAAGTAACCGTATACGCTCCTGGAATATTATATGAATCAGCAAATATCAAAAACGCTACAGGAAATATTATTATTCCAGCCGAATACAAATTTAACGACTTAACTCTTTATAACGCAACAGGTAATATCCACGTCAAATCTGATGTTTTAAATAAATTAGAAGCTAGTGTCTCTACAGGTAATATTCTGGTTGAGAGTCATAATAAAACGATGGATTTAAAGAGTTCTACTGGAAACATAACATTAACTAATGTCATCGCAGAAGAAATTAAAGCCAAATCCTCAACTGGAAATATTAAATTCACAGACTCAGATGCAACAAGCTTAATTGACGTTGAAGCATCAACTGGCAATATCGATCTTAGTTTATTAACTGGGAAAACTTTTGAAGCTCAATCCTCTACTGGTAAAGTAAGGGTTCCAGAAAGTACTCCAAGTGCTCCAGTATGTAAAGCTAAAACGAGTACAGGAAATATTACGATAACAGTCAAATAATGATATCGAAATGACCACATATCAGTGTGGTCTTTTTTTCGTTCGATTACACTACTATTATCATTTTTATTTTGATATACTAAGTAGGAAAGGTAAGAATTGTAAGAATATGGATGATAAACAAAATGAGCGCTTCATTGTAAGTGTAAAAGTTGGACCTAAAGGTCAAATTACAATCCCTAAAGAAGCAAGAGATATGTTTGATATCAAAGAGGGAGAAACCTTAATGGTATTAGGCGATAAACAAAGAGGTATCGCAATATTAAAGGCTGATGCTTTCTATAAAGTCGCAGATGGAGATATGAAATGAACACAATTTTAAAAGTTGATAAAGTTAGAAAAACTTATCCTTCTTTTACGTTGAAAGATGTGTCTTTTGAAGTAAAACCAGGCGAGATTATGGGCTTTATTGGTCGAAATGGTGCCGGTAAAACCACTACATTAAAAAGTATTATGAACCTAGTTCACTATGAGAGCGGTGAGATTACTGCTTTCGATCTAGACATGAGAAAAAATGAACTAGAAAATAAGCAAAGAATCGGTTTCGCGTTAAGTGAATTAAACTACTACCCAAACAAAACGATTCGTCAACTTATGAAAGTAACAAAGAAGTTCTTTAAGAACTTTGACGACAATAAATTTAACGAAGCATGCCGCCTATTTAATTTAAATATAGATAAGAAGCTAGAAGAACTCTCAAGCGGCATGAAAGTTAAATATAGTGTCGCAATTGCATTGTCACACAATGCAGAGTTACTTATCTTAGATGAGCCTACAAGTGGACTTGATCCAGTAAGTAGAGATGAAATTTTGGATATCTTTAGAGAAATCGTTAAAAAAGATAATAGAGCGATTCTATTCTCCACTCACATTACAAGTGATTTAGATAAATGCGCTACTAGTATTACCTACATTCATAATGGAGAAATCATCTATACAGGTACTAAGAAAGATTTCATAAATTCATATCTATTTATTAAAGATAAAACTAAGAATAAAGATGTACTTAATGATTATATTTCTTACAAAGAATTAGATGATCATATCGAAGGTCTTATAAGAGCGAATAAAAAAGATATATTCGTTAAAAATGGTATTAATCCAGTTGAACCAGATTTAGAACAAATCATGGTTTATATTGAAAGGAGTAAAGATAACAATGAAGGCTTTAATTTATAAAGAGTTTAAACTCTCAATGCACCCAATATGCTATCTTTTTATAGCATTATTCCCATTAATGATTCTTATTCCTAAATATCCAATTGCCATAGGATTTATCTATGTATTAACTTGCTATCCTATTCTTTTCTTAGGCGCCAATAAAGGTCAACAAAGTAATGATTTACTATATTCCACCTTATTACCTGTCCGTAAAAAAGATATCGTATTAGCTAGAATAATTACTGTAATCTCAATGCAAGTAGCATTTATCTTGATTATGAGTGCCTTATATCCACTTGCAGTTTACATTAATGGTTCAATTCCTGCCGACCAAGTACCTCAAGGAGAGCTAAAAGATATAGGATTTGGGTTACAAAGTTTTGTTTTAATGCTTTCTACCGCAATTATTGGATACGCTATATGTGATTTGATTTTCTTCCCTATCTACTATAAGAACGGAAGATCAATTGTTATGTCAACATTACTTATGATTTTAGGCTATGTTGTATACATTGGTGTAGTGACAATTGCATTGCCATTACTTATTCCTGGAATGAACGCACTTCCTATAGGTATTCAATTTGCGTGCTTAGGCGGAGCAATATTAGTCGCAGTTGCGTTACATATTATTGTTTACAAAACCTCATCGAAGAACTTAGAAAAGGTCGATTTCTAGTCTAAAAAGATAGTTTAACTTACAAACATATAGGAAAAGTCAGAACGACTTAAAAGTCCAAAAGACCGAACTTCCTATATGTTTTTTGTTGAAAATAATATGTTTTTTTGCAGTCAATATGTGTCTTATCTTTGATTATATTAATAATTTATATTAATCTTATACAGTCGCTTTTTTAAAAGAGACTAACTATTAAAAAACAATAAGAATTTTTACAAAAGTTTGTTCCCTAGAAAATTAGAGCGTTCTAAAAAGAACTCATCATAGTGAGCTTTAAAAAAATTGACTATGTCAAATCCTACTTACAGCGAGATGGATCGTACTTAGTATTATGTGTCTCGAGGTAATAAATAACTCTTACAAGTTTCTTAGCAGCGTGGCTATCAGCGACTCGTAAGAACTTATGGAACTTATGCCCAGCAACTTTCTTCTTCACCCAATATTCCTTAAATGTTGGAGTGTGAATGCAGACAGTTCGGACAACATTCATTAGGGCATATCTCAAATGAGATGATCCACGTTTGACCATCTTACCTCGATGGCATTTGGTGCCAGATTGAGATATACCGACATCTACTCCAGCGTAGGCAATACATTGCTCAGCACTTGGGAATCTGGAAAAATCCCCAAATTCTCCTAAAAGAGTGGCTAAGCTTATTGGACCCATTCCTGGAATAGATAAAGATGGAGGATCTAATTCAAAAATAATTGATTTGATCTTCTCTTCTAACTTAGATACTTCATCGTTTACAGTTTCGTAGACGTTAAGTATAGATGGGATTTCATCTAATAAATATTTAGGTGCAATACCAATTGAATCTATTGCTGATTGCTTAATCTCCAATAGTTTGGAAGTAGAAATCTTCCTAGAAACATTATGGACAAGAGTGATATCTTCATCGGTCCATCTAGCGATTCTAGAAGGAGTCTTATACTTCCTAATAATGAACAAAGCTGTCTCAGAACGAAGTTTAGCTGCAAAAAACTTCTTAAATTCTGGGAAAGTGATGTCCAAAACGTTCGTTAGTTTAACCAAACATCTCGAACGTTGATCAACAAGAGTTTCTCTTAATCTAGTTAAACTCTTTAATGCCTCAAGATGATATACTTGTGGTTGATAGGTCTTGGTAGCTATAGCCATTAAATACCTAGCAATCACTTGACAATCAATCTTGTCAGTTTTGGTTCTTCTAAGTGAGGTTTGCGAGTGGAATCGGCTCACTTGAAGTGGATTGAGTTCTATGAACTTGTATCCGTTGCTGGTAAGGAATGCCTTAATAAGCGTTCCGTAATGTCCTGTAGCTTCTAAACCTATCTTTATCTTTTGGGAACGATCAAGATGGCTAAGAGCGTTTAACAGCATTTGGAGCCCTTCCTTATCATTGCTTATCGTCATTGGAGGTACGATAAGTTCTCCTGTATCGTCATCAAAGATACAGAAATCGTGTTTGAATTTGGCAATGTCAATGCCTATGTAAAACATTTGGTTTACCCCCTTCGTTAATACTGTGGTTCCTTAGCTTTTATTCCTCGTAGCCTTGTGCTTGATAAATCGTCTAAGCGATAACTAACTGATTAACGATAAAAATAAAAGCTGTGG
>CACYJD010000123.1 GCA_902774655.1 uncultured Erysipelotrichaceae bacterium
CTAAAGTTTATAGTGAGAAGAAGAACATTTCAATTAATGAAGCTAGAGATTATTTAGCTCCCGCTCAATACGAAGGCCATCAATATAGCGATGAAGCAATATCAACTTTAGTTGATAACGCTATTAACGCTATTAACTTATTCAATGTAAATAGCGATTTCACTAGTGAATATGGAAAAATTGAGTTTCCTATAAATTTTGAAGTTTTTGCTAATACTGTTGATGATAAAGAATATGCCCATTCTAGAGATCTTGTTAACAGAATGAATGCAAGAATTAATAAATTAACTAACTATAGTGGCGATATTAAAGAATGTGAATATTTTAGGCTTTATCTTATTAATGCTGCGCCTAGTAATTTTGAATTTATTGCTAGAGGCCAATTTGATTATTGTGTCAACATCTGGGGTTGGAATGTTACAACGCCATTCCCTGATCCATATCAATATTTGTCTGCTTTTGAACCTGGCATTGAGAGTTTTGGAGGAATATTTGATTATCTTGCTCAAGAAAGTATGGATGACTTTAGAGTTAATGGTAATTCCATTGAAAAAGTTGATTCTCTTGGCAATTTAAGGAATTTGATTAAAAACGCTAAGGAAGTAAACGAATTAAATGAAGATAGATATACTAAAATGGCTTTAGCCGAATATGAACTTCTCGAAGAAATGAATATCTATCAGCCAAGAAGTTCGTTTGGCCAAGGCTACATCCTAGCGGTCACTAATATGACTAGTGTTGGATTGCCAAAACAGATGTACACCAAAATTAATGAAGGTAGATTAACAGGCTTATGGGCTTTAGAAATTCCTCTAACATCCGAAGAAACCCAAGATATGATTGAAGAAGAAGAGGAATACAAAGAGCAATACGAAGAAGAACACCCAAACGGTATTTATACCGAATAGTATTTGCCAATTAATTTCAAAGAATAACATATTTAATATGTAGTTTTTGTGTTATATTTCTTGAATCATTTATACATAAATGTATAATAAAGCCGTTATGAAAACTACTAAACTTATTACATTTTTACTCAGTAGCGTCACTTTATTAGCCGCTACTACGGGATTAATACAATCTAAATCTAGCAAAGATGCTTTAGAGGTATCCGCGGATTACATAGTTAATGAAGGATATCATTCAACTGGTTTATACGAAATAGTGACTTCTAAAAGTCAAATCACTAATGGCTCAAAAATTATCTTCCTTGCTGATGGAAGTAGATATTTCTCACATTTTGGCGGAAACCCAGCATACGATTGCTATACATATGGAGATAGTTCCAATGCCTATTTAACAGCAGATCATCGTTATTTGTCACTTGAAGATTCTGAAGCTTGTGAATTTACAGTAACTAGAGTCAGTGATGGAGGTTCTTACTATTATCACTTCGATGGTTATATGACTATGGATAATAGTGGTGTTCACCATGTCTTACTTGCTTATTGGCCTGATGGCTGGACAGAATTTTCTAGTATTAGTTCATTCACTGGTGATGATTTTGGTGCTTTAGGGGATACAACCAATAATAGAAACGATGAAAAAACTAGATGGTCTATTTTGAATCCTTCCGAGGAAGGAAGTACTACTTTCCAAGTTGCTAATCGTTATAGCGGTGGCCCATCTAGATACTATGAAATTTATCGTAAGGTTAATACAGCTTTTATTACTGTTGATCCAAATTGCTTAGATTATCGTGACTATTACATAGGTGATGATATTAACTTACATGGTTTTACGATTGGTATTCACAATCAACAAGAAGACAAAATGTATTACTATACCTATGAAGATAGCAAGACTTTATTCACTATGGCTGATCCTACAGTCAAGAGTGGTGTAACCTCATATGATGTTTCAATTAGAGGTTTAACCTCTAGAACTTATCCTGTATATATTAACGAACCTATCTCTGACCCTCATTATTTCTTCTCTAGAATTGGAGTAAAAGACTTAATTGATTATCGAGGCAGCTATTTGGCAGCAGTGGAACTTAATAATATGAGTTTTGATAACTTTTATTTCCCTGCCAGATATCCAGTATATGAAGAATCTGGCGATAATGGTGCAAACTGTTTGATGCAATCAGGCTATCTTCAAGTAAATAGTTACTCAATGATGCAAGAAGTATTTGTTATCGATAAAGCAATTTATGAAGATCAATTTGTGTATGTTGCTAAGACTGTAGATGGTAAATATTACGACAATCCTTACTATGATCACCTTGTTCAACCTAGTGATTATGCACAATTTATCACTTTAAGTGATACCTTTAAACCAAGTTGTATTATTACAGTCACTAAGCTAGAAAATGATTTATCATTTGGTTTCACTAATATGTATGGTAATTATTTCCCATTCACCTGCTATACTAACGATGGCCATAGACAATTTATGTTTGAAATGAATCCTCAATTCGAACCTGCTAAATTATTCTTATTAGGCTCATCTGATTATTATCAAGATGATATCGATGATTTTATCGATGAATTCTTCAAAGCTACTAAAGACTGTGATTCTACTGGTGAAACTAGAACAGTCTTTACTCAAACCTGGTCTGAGTTAGAAGCTAAATATAACTCACTTAAGGTCGACGCTAAAGCCGTCTTTGCGAAGATAACTTATCATCATAACCAAGAAGAAAGTGGTAGCATTCAAGACTTAGCGGACCGTTATGACTTCTTAATCACTAAGTATGGTGACTTATGGGACTTTATGGATCGCAAAGGCGCTACAACATATGAAGAGCATCATGCTACTTATGTTAATAACCCACTTAACTTTGTTAACAATGAATCAACCGCTCTTGTGTTAGTGATCTCAGTTACAGTATTAACTGCTTCATTAACCTTAGTAGTGTTCACTAAGAAAAGAAAAGAACGATAATCTCGATATTTAGCTATTAAAATTAGGAACTGCTACCCTAAAAGGATACATAGTTCCTTTTATTAATAAAAAAATCTTAGATCCTATCGATATTTATTTAGATTAAAATCTAATGTGGCAACTTTGTGGCATATTAAGTTTTACAATAGTTATATAAATATAAAAGGAGCATTTATATATGAAATTTAATAAATCAATTGTTGTTCCTGTCTTACTATCGATGTTTTTAGCTAGCTG
>CACYJD010000124.1 GCA_902774655.1 uncultured Erysipelotrichaceae bacterium
AAAGATTAACGCCGAAATAATTAACGGCGATGCTTTTCAATGCTATAAAGAAATGAATATCGGTGTAGCTAAACCTAGTAAAGAAGACTTCAAAGAAGTACCACATCATTTATATGATATTTTGAGTGTAAATGAACCTTATTCAATTTATGATTATCAGCAAAATTTACGCAAGAAGTTGGCTCTTTTGGACAAACAAGGGAAAAATATCATTATTGTAGGTGGCTCTGGTTTATATATTAGAAGTGCATTATATGATTATGAGTTTAACGATGAAAAAGTAGTGGATATGAGCTCATATGAATTAATGAGGAATAAAGAACTACATGACTTTTTAGCTTCAATTGATCCTACTGATGCACAAAAGATTCACGAGAATAATCGTAAAAGAGTATTAAGAGCGATAGAAATCTATCTTCAAAGTGGACAAACTAAGTCTCAATTACTTGAAAAGCAAGAACATAAACCAATTTATGATGTTTTATTTTTCGTTAAAGATTTAGATCGTGACGAATTATATAACCCTAGTTGATGAAGTAAAAAATATCATTTCTACTTTTGGAACTGATTCTCAAGCAATGCAGGCTATCGGTTATAAAGAAATTGTGCCATATTTAGACGGAGAAATAACTCTAGATGAGGCAGTAGAAAATATCAAAAAACACACAAGAAACTACGCGAAAAGACAAATGACATTCATCCGTCATCAATTCCCAGTTATCTTTTATAAAGATATAGATGACTTATATGAAAAAATATTAGATAATAGTAAAAATTAATTTTAGAAATACAAAAATTTATTTTTGGAGGTTTTTATGTTAGAAGACATTGCAAAGATTGCTTCAAAAGCTGGTATTGATGAAAAATACCTAGTTAGATACGGAAACGATAAAGCTAAAATCGAACTTTCCATATTTGATGAATTAGAAAACAAAAAGAACGGTAAACTTATTTTAGTTACCGCTATTACACCTACAAAAGCAGGTGAAGGTAAAACAACAACCGCAATCGCTCTCCATGATGGTATGAGATACATTGGTAAAAATTCAATGCTTGCTCTTAGAGAACCATCAATGGGTCCAGTATTTGGTTTAAAAGGCGGTGCTACCGGTGGAGGTAGAGCAAGCATTGAACCAAGCGAAGATATTAATCTTCACTTTACTGGTGATATGCATGCATTAACAAGTTCAATTAACTTGATTTCTGCCATTATCGACAACCACATTTTCCAAGGTAACCAATTAAATATTGATCCAAATAGAATTACTTGGAAAAGAGCACTTGATATGAATGACCGTGCTCTTAGAGAAATTTCTATTGCTCATGGTGAAAAGAATGGTGTTGTTCGTGAAGATGGTTTTGTCATCACTGTTGCAAGTGAAATGATGGCTATTTTATGTTTGGCCAAAGATCCTGATGATTTTAGAAAACGTATTAACAACATTTTAGTTGCATATACATATGATGGAAAACCTGTTTATTTAAGAGAACTTGGTATTGATAATGCAATCATGAAAATCATGAAACACGCATTAAAACCAAATATCGTTCAAACATTAGAAAATAACCCAGTGTTAGTTCATGGTGGACCATTCGCTAATATCGCTCATGGTTGTAACTCAATTATTGCTTTAAAACTTGCATGCAAGTTAGGCGATTATGCTATTACAGAAGCTGGATTCGGTGCTGACTTAGGTGCTGAAAAGTTCTTAGATATTTGCTTACCAAATGCTGGTTTAAAAGCAGACGGTTGCGTTATGGTTGCAACTATTAGAGCTCTTAAACTTCATGGTGGTGTAGCATTTGAAGAACTCACAAATGAAAATGTTCCTGCGATGCTTGAAGGCACTAAGAACCTTAGAGTCCATCTTGAAAACATTAAGAAGTTTGGTCTTCCAGTTGTTATCGCTATTAATAGATTTGCTAGTGATACAGATAACGAAGTTAAAGCACTTACTGAATGGTGCAAAGAAAATGGTTATGAAGTTGCTCTTGATGAATCATTCGCTAAAGGTAGTGAAGGTGCTGTTGAATTAGCAAATAAAGTTGTTGCTATGCTCGACAAAGAAGAAAGCAAATATCACACCATTTATGACAAAGATATGCCAATCAAAGATAAGATTGAAGCAGTCTGCAAGACTATTTATGGTGCAAGCAATGTTGTTTATACAGACGTTGCGTTAGAGAAGATTGCCAACTTCGAAAAACTTGGCTATGGAAAGACACCAGTTTGTATGGCTAAGACACCATTATCACTTACTGATAATCCAAAAATTCAAAATGCTCCAACAGGATTTGATATCACAATTAGAGATGTTAACCTCTCTGCTGGTGCAGGCTTCATTGTTGCACTTACTGGTAAGATTGTTACCATGCCAGGTTTACCAAAAGTCCCCGCAGCATTAAAGATGTAATTTTATGAAAGACTTAAATTACGACTTATACGATATTGTTGAATTAAAAAAGCCTCATCCGTGCACATCTCATAGCAAGCAATTTCAAATAATTAAGCTTGGTGCAGATCTTAAGATTCAATGCCTTGGATGTGGTAACGTAATATTAATTTCTCGCGATATCTTCAATACTCGTTTTAAACGAGTATTAGAACATAAAGATTGCGTAATTTATAAGTAAATTTCTGTCCGGTTTTTAAAAAAGTCTCGCTATATATAAAGTAGGAGGCTTTTTTCGTGTCAATCTATCAACTAAAAGCGGTTTCTAAAATCTATAAAACGGGTGGAAATGAATTCTTTGCACTCAAGGATTTTTCGCTTTCTTTTGCGGATGTAGGTTTAGTTTCGATAGTGGGCAAGTCCGGAAGCGGTAAATCAACTTTACTAAATATAATTATGGGAATTGAGAAGCCTACTTTAGGAAAAGTATTATATTTTGGAAAAGATATATCTAAATATAACGATTCACAATTATCGGCTTACCACCTTAATGATTGTTCAATGGTGTATCAGCATTACAACTTACTCGAAGATTTAAGCCCGTTTGATAATGTTTGTTTGCCTTTACTTATGAGAGGGGAGAGCAAGCAAAAAACATATAAGAAAGCCACTAATTTATTTAGAAAGTTTAATTTAGATTATCTAATGAAGAGCGACACTCACACGCTTTCTGGAGGAGAAAAACAGAGAGTCGCAATTCTAAGAAGTTTAATTATTGAACCTAGAGTAATTTTGTGTGATGAACCAACAGGTGCAATTGATCAAAAGAATTCAAAACTTGTAATGGAACTTTTTAAAGAGATTTCAAAAACAAAACTCGTTGTCATGGTATCTCATAATAAAAAGTTAGTCGAAGAGTATTCAAATAGAATCGTTACACTCAAAGATGGATCCTTATTTAGTGATAAGGAAATATGTAGAGTTTATAACAATAAAGGTGTAGTTAAAAAGAAGACAAAATATTCTAATTCTTGGAATAGATTATTTGTTAAAACAAACCTAAAAAAGAATAGGAAACGCAATATTTTCGCATTTCTTTCCATGGTTTTTGGCTT
>CACYJD010000125.1 GCA_902774655.1 uncultured Erysipelotrichaceae bacterium
AAAATAAAATGTTTAAAAATATTAAATTATAATTTATTATACTGAATGTATGAAAAAAGCGGGCAAATGGATAATGATGTCGTCAGCAATTTTGCTGAACGCTTTCATTATTTTTCATTCCTGTCTTCCTAGCGCTGCTTCAAGTGCTTGGTCCGAGTTCTTCTCAAGAATTTTTGAGAATATCATTAATAGCGCTTCAAAAGGGCAGCCTGCTGATAAAGTGCCAGTTTCATCTATTAAGCTAAATTACACGATTAGCCCACTAAACACTGTTGATGGATACACTGAAAGCGATGAGTTACATGAACTACCAATTGGATGTGCAAAACTTCTTTCCGCTTCTATTTATCCTGCCAACGCTACAAATAAAGCGGTCTCCTATACTGTTGAAGGTGACTCCATTAATGTTGTTCAATCTGGAACCTCTTTTTCAGTTATTGGAAAGCAGACAGGCACTTCAACAATAACAGTTAGATCAAAAGAGAAAAGCGAAATAATGGATTCCTACTCTTTTACTGTCGTTGACTTAAAGGCTCCAAAAACCTTTGAACTCACATGTGAGTCAATTGATATCGCCTTGGGCGGTGCAGATGTAGCGCCTGTTCAAATTAAGAACGACTCAATCACATCAAAAATTAATGATAAAGCAGTTTTCCTTCAAAGATATTATGATAGTGGTCTATTAAATGTAGTTTCAGACGATAATTCTATTGTTGAAGTTCGCAACGTTTTAGGCGTTAAGAATCTATTAGTGGGCAAAGCTTTGGGCACAACAAACATTACTATTTCAAATAATATTGGAGTTAGTAAAACTTTGACTGTTAACGTCAATCCTGCTTCCACAAATAACAATTATGAGGATCTCGATGATTTAGTGACATATACCGATGAACTTGATGTTGCTAGAGATAGTTTGGAAACAGGTTATAAATTTAACTATTCGAACACAATTTTTTGCCCAATCGATCCATTATCAGTTAAAACAACATCTGATGGTTATGTCTATGGGTATAGAAAGTTCACCAACGACGATAATTACGCTACCGTTAGACTTATCGACAAAAACGATGTAACCAACTACAAAGATTATAGTTTTAGAATTACTGATAGAATTCCAACGTCATTTAACGTCAGATTCAGTGGCTCTTCACTAAATGCTGGTATTTACTCTGTATCTCAAGGAAAAGCTTTCTCTATATCAATCTCTTCAAATCCAATTAATGCTTATTACGCTTCATATACTGTAACCGCTAGTGATCCAGATTTTGTTAAAATTAATGCTTCGGGGAGTAACTTTGTTATAGAAACACAACAATATGGTGATTTTGTTTTACATGTTGTTTGTAATCAAAATCCAGAAGTTAAGGCAGAATATCGAATTAGTGTTATCAAACGAGGAATTATTAATCCAGATAATGAAGATGATTTCTTCTCTTTTATGAGAAAGTCCTTAGGCCACTTTACCCTATTTTTTCTTGATGGAATATTTACGACTTTGGCAATATTCTTTATGTGGCCTAAGCTTAAAAAGTGGGCATTATTACTTATTACCCTTGGAGTCGGCGCTGTTATGGCGTTAGGAACCGAACTAATTCAATATTTAACCTCTTCTTGGAGTGGTAGGGCCGGTTCAATAGTTGATAGTGGAATCGACTTTGCTGGATACCTTTCAACAGTCTTAATAGTGTTCCTAATTATTATCCTCGTAGAAAAAAATAAAAAGAATAAATCTAAATTTTATTAGATTTGGTATTATATTTATTACATATGAATTTGAATTTATTTGGCAGTATTTCAGAAAATGAGAAAAAGAAAGCTATCTATAGTAGTGATAAGTCTTTTAATTTGATTAATAGAAATAGCAATGTGATTAAAAACCTTATCAAATCTATTGGTCAAGAATACTGCTTTTCAATTGATGATAAAGAATATAATTTAGAATCACTTTTCGTAGTTAAAATTAATATCAACAGTGTTGGTGCTATCTACGTTGTTTTAGAAAATCGCCATAGTATCAAAACTTTATCTGAAGAAGTATCTGTTTTAAAAGATCTTCCTATCGAGACTATTGAGCAAAGAAAAGAGAAGACTTTAAAAGCACTTCAGCTTACTAAAAAGTACTCCCCGATTATGTACTTTGCTAACTCTTATATTCCTTTTATTACAGAACAAGTAGTTAATGGCGTTCCTGTTTTAATGAAGAATAACCCTAAAGATTCTGTTGAGTTAAGTAGAAAAAAGAAAAACGATGCAATTATCGATAGATTATTTGCTATCTTAATTCCTGCATTTGTTACTTTATTTATCTATTTGGCTTTCAATTTATTTAGTTCTGCGAAATATGGCTTGGGAGTTGTTATTATTATCAGCTTGATATTTGCGTGTGGTGTTTATTGTTACGACCTACTTTGGATTTATAAAGGTAAAATTTCCTTTGTAGGTAATGAGAAAACTTTTATCTACATATATGGCTTTAACGCTATCGGTGTTACTGTTGGAACTCTCCTATCCTTCTTAGCCACTTTTATTTTAAAAAGCGAAGAAGGCACAGTCTCGTATGGAGAGATTATTTTTCTAGTCATAGGCATCGCTATTGCAGTCGTGTCTTTGTGCCATATATTAACTGCTTTAGTTCTTACCAATATTTCATTCTTCAATAAGAAGAAAATTGATAATGAACTAGACAATATGAGTGAAAATGATGGTATAGAATAGATTTATAAGCAAAGGAATACATATGTTAGAAATAATTTTAATTATCTTATCTTCTCTTATTTTAGTAGGACTAATTGTCGCCATCGTCTTATTAATTAAGAATAAACAAACAAAAAAGACTTCTAGCGAAGACTTAAAAGAAATTGTTAGACTTCAATCTCAAATTGAGCATCTCTCTTTAGAGATGAAAACAAACATCGAATTAAGCGCTTCTAATCAAGTTAATAAGATACTTGAGACATCGAGTAAAACTTCTGAACAAAGTAACGCTAAATTATTACAGTTTGAAAAGAACATCTCCGATTCTATTAATACAAGATTTGATGCTTTAAATAAGCAAATGGACACCAAATTAGCGGAGATTAATAAGAAAGTTGATGAAAAG
>CACYJD010000126.1 GCA_902774655.1 uncultured Erysipelotrichaceae bacterium
GAGAACTTTGAATATGAATAAAGAATTACTTAAGGGATTATCCCAAGAAGAGATTGCTAAAGTTAAAGCTTGTAAAAATGGTGAAGAACTTTTAGCACTTGCCAAAGCTGAAGGCGTTGAATTAACAGATGAACAATTAAACGCAATTAGCGGTGGTGGCGTTTGTAGTGTTGTTTCTGATATCGGAGATAAGATTAACCCATCAGATTGTCCAAAATGTGGATGTAACGACAAGAAAGTCGATGGAAATACATACACTTGTAAAAAGTGTGGATATAAATGGAAAAATACTTCCTACGAACCACATTAATTGGATTGACTATTTGAACATAACCGAGCGTTCTGCTCGGTTTTTTTAATAATTCCCCATAAATAAACAATAAATAATTATTGAAATAAAAGCGAAAACGTAAAAAACACCGCTTATGACGGTGCTCTTTACTATCTTAGACAAAAGAGATAAATAGATTATTTCTCCTCGTCGTTTACATCATTTGTACTCTCGTTTTTCTTCTTTATTGGTACGTTTTTAGGCTTATTGTTGTTGTGCGCTACAACACCTGCGCCAATCCCACCAACAGCGACTAAACCAGCCCCACTTCCGAAAAGAATATTTTGAACAGTGTTCTCTTGCTTCTCTTCTTCTTTCTTTTCTTCCTCTTCGCTCACCATTATGGCGTCATTTTGATACGACATATTGACATTCGAAACAGGAGAAGGGGCTAGCATACAAAGAAAAACTTTAAGTAACAAAATAGTCATTTTATTTACCGACTGTGGTTATTTCCTTACCCATTCCAAATAATCCGACCATTCCTGGACCGGTAGATACGCCAATAATGGCGCCAACAACGATAATTTTAATGTCTTTAAATTTAACACCAGATTCTAAAATTTTGTTCTTCATGTATTTGGCGGTTTCAATATCGTCACCGTGAACAATATAAATAACTTGGTTTTCAGGATCTTCTACGTGTTCAAGGAATAGTTTAACTGTTTCATCAACACTTTGTTTTCTTCCTTTAACTTTCTTAAAGGCAGTTTGGTTTCCTTCAGCGTCTGAATAAAGAATTGGCTTAACTCTAAATAAGTTACCAAATGTCGCAGTGGAGGCTTTAACTCTATTAGCTTTTGATAGATAAGTAAGACTTTCTACTGTAACAAATTGAGTAACATTATTTCTCATAGCCTCAGTTTGTTTAATTACTTCATCTAAAGGAAGACCTTGTTCAACAAGTTCACAAGCTTTTAAGACAACAAATCCTTGTCCAATAGAAGCGTTAAGTGAGTCAATAATTTCAATTCTTTGTTCTGGGAATTCTTCTCTTAACTCTTCTGCGATACGAATGACCTTAAATAAGGTCTTAGATTGCTTACCACAGCAACCGACATATAGAATATCGTTACCTTCTTTAAGATATTTCTTAAATTTGGTTTTAATCTCTCTATCAGTGGTGGAAAGAATATAAACTTTCGCGCCGCTTCTTAAAGTATTATATAGAGTTTTATCATCAATTGCTTTCCAGTCAGGGTCTAAGGCAATCTCTTCCCCATTAATGTAGATTGAGAAGTTAAGTAAATCGATATTATGCTCTTGTCTTACTTCTTCGTATAAATCACAGTTTGTATCTGAAAATATTTTAATTGGATTCATAACGATACCCCCTAGTCATCATCTTCGACGTCGCCGATACGTACTTCTTTTTGGGTGTTAACAAACTCCTCGGCGTTATTCTTTTCCTTACGAGATAACTCGACATTATCATTTTCTTTTAAATAAGAAAGTGTAATTTGTGGGAATGGAATATTGATATTGTTCTTATTAAATAAGAGGAAGATTTCTCTATTTAAGTCACGGGATAATTGAATACGGTCTTGCTCTTTACATGTTGCGAGGATTCTAATGTTAACCGAAGAATCTCCAAGTTCTACAACACCTTTATAGAATGGACCATCAATAATAGCAGGTAATTTCTTCTTAATTTCTGGGAAGGCTTCACTTAAAACATTTTCAACTCTTTCAAGTGATTCACCATATTCAATACCAACATCAATACTCGCGTAAGATGATTCTTTTGTCATATTTAGGACACCTGAAATTGATGAGTTATTGAAAATCTTAATGTTATTTGAAACGTCGACAATCTTAGTGGTACGTAAGCCAATTTCAACAACTTGACCTCTAAAGTCACCAATTGTAACGATATCACCAACTCTAAATTCACCTTCAAAGACGATGAATACACCAGCGATAATATCACTAATAAGGCTTTGAGCACCAAGACCAATAACGATGGATAAGATACCAGCGGATGTAAGCAGTGATGCTGTATTTAATCCGAATAAGTATAAGCAGTAGAATAATCCACCAATGATACCGCCATATCTTAAGACTGATACAACGAGGTTACCTGTGGTTTCAACTCTAGAGCCTAAGACACTACAGAATGACTTAACTGCGACTTGGATTAACTTAGTCACAACGAATATCAAGATGATAATCATCAGTGATTGGGTAATCGCGAAGACGTTAAATCCTCTATCCCATTGACCTGAGAATATGTAGGTAAAGATGTTATCTGATTTAGGTCTTGTGACAGAAATAAGGATCGATACTAAGACGAAGATTGCGGCTGCAGTAGTGTATCCGAATAGGATTGTAGATAGTTTTTGTTCTGCAGTTTTATATCTCCAAGTTGTTTTGTAGTATCTAGAAATAGCAGATGTTGTTTTCTTTCTTTGACCAGTAGGAGTTGTAAGAGTAATAGCGTTCTTCTTTGCATCTATATCAGCGCCATCTCTATGTTTAATAACGGCGATATATGCAGCATCTTGTTTATCGGTAGATAAGGTATAGAAACCTGATGCTACAACGATAAATAAGAAGCTAAATAATAATGTATATGATGAAATAGCGTTTCTAGCTTGATAGATTGAACTATTTGGTGTGGCAGCACAGATGTAATAATCACCGATTTGCTTAACACTTTCATAGTAAGTTACACCATTAATCTTTTGGAAACCATTATAGGTGGAACCAATCTTGAATGCTGATTCAGACATACCAACATCAGCGGC
>CACYJD010000127.1 GCA_902774655.1 uncultured Erysipelotrichaceae bacterium
GTTGTTCCATCATTTTTTGTTCTTGGCGTTTATGCAAGATGGATTAAGGTATTTGATTTAGATTATGTTCTATACGCTATTGGTGGTGGACTTGCATTACTAGTAACCATTTCAATGATTTATACATGGTCACAATATGGATTATTCTATGCTGAGATCTATAAGAATACCCCTTCTTATTACTATAATGGTGAACTATTTAACGTAACAAAAGAGATGGGATGGTTAAGTGGCTTCTCATTTAAAACCGTTTATATCAATTACGGCGCTACTTATTCATTTATGCTTGCTTGTTACTTGCCAATGTTACTTTTTATTAGCCCTAAAAAAGAGCTCAGAAAATTCATTATCATAGCGGTTCTCGGCTCAATTGGACTTTTATCTTTATTAACAATTCCGTTCTGGGAAGCACTTTTGATGCTTGTACCTGTCTTCATTTTTGCGGGTTACCACAAGTTTATGGGTACCAATATCCTTAAAGAAGACACCGAGAAGAAGATTAAAAAAGCCCTATCTATTTCATATGTCGTGTTAGCAGGTTTAGCTTTAGTTTATTTCTTTGCAGATATTTTAATTATCTCTGTTTTTGAACCTAATTATGGAGTCTTAGAAAATATTCCATTACTTCATAAGATTTTTTATAACGGTAGAATCATGGCGCCTATCAATAACTTAATCGCCACTACTTTAAACACTAGATTCTTATTTGGTATCTATCCAGATAAGACCATGTCTATATCCATTGAACTCCTTTCTCAAGAAAGTAGATTCTTCATTAGTGAAGGCATTAAAGAAGGTGGAATCCTTGCTTTATTTGGTGGAATCCTTTTAACAGTATTGTCTGTTCGACTCTGCTCTTATTACTTTAAAAAGAGTGGAGATGAAAAATACCAAAAGATTGGACTTCTTGCGGTTTTATTGGGTTTTGTGTTCTACCATTTAAGATATACAATCTCAATTCCATTTGTTCACGAAGACATTTTGCTAACTATCTTTAGAACACCACCATTTATGATTGTTATCTTTATTCTTGGATTAGTTTGCGTTCCTAGGGTTATTCAAAAGGAAGAAAAGCCAGCAGTTGAAAATAAAACTGACGATAAAGAAATCGTTGATGACTACAATTTCACAATGGATGAGGAGGAAGTTAAGCATGAATAAGAAAAGATTATTAACAATTTTATTATTCCCATTCATTTTGTGCGGTTGTGGTGAAGCCGTGAGTGATCTATACGAAAAAGACGCCTTTAACACAGGCCGTTTCATGGATAACTATTATTTAAGATGGAATAATGTTGATAAGATTCAACCTTCTAAGACATATAATTATGACGCTACAAGTATTACTACTGTTGGTGTTGCTGATAGAGTTACAGGCCGTATTGACGGCATTAGAGAAGAAGATCAAAAGTACGGAAACGTTTTACTTGATTGGGATAGTGATAGACCAGTCGCAGACTACGGCATTGGATATGGCCCAACAAAGAATATGACTTCCATAGATAATGCATTTGCTCATGGATACTTATCCAAGCTTTACGATGGAAGAATTAGATGTGATGGATATCAAGCTCGTTCCAGAGTTCAATTAGATAGCACTGGATACGCGACATATTTTCCAAAAGAGTTAACTTCCTATAAGTATTTTGCGTTCTTTGCTAGAGGCGGTACTACATGTGAACGTACTTTTAAAGTGTTCCCAATATTCGATGTTAATGTCACATTCTACACTCATGACAGTGCGACAAATATTTATGAAGCACACTCAATTAGCATGAACAATTTACAAATTAGAACCAATGATGGTGGATTGACAAATATCATTTCGTTCTATTTCGATGATTTATTTGGAACTGGTTGGGAGACTAAGTTATCTCATTCTGTTGCTATGTCTTTTACATTCCACGTTTCAAATTATGGAGAAGCAGGATATAGATATGATAAATCTGATGCTGTTCCTCTAACTGATATTACAGACACCATTACTGATGACACCAAAGAGCACAAAATGTGCCTAATGCTTTACGAAGTAATGATTCCAGATTCAACTTGGTATTAATTCTTTAAATATTTTGAAATATCGAGCCACTTACCCATTTCAAAGTCGCATTTGTCATCATCTAAAATCAATGTGCCTTTGGCAGGTGTGAATGTCATTTCGCCAAAATAGATTTTCCCGTTTATGTTATAGAGATCCACTCTAACAAACGGGAATTTTTTTGCTAGGTTCTCAGCTATTTTTACCATCTCATCCCAATTACTTGGTTTTTCAATTCCCGATTCACGTTTTTTCCAACCATTAAATTGGGAACCATCAAACTCTTTCCAATCAATATAGTAATTGTTATAACGAATATCCTCTCCACGTCCTGACACTACATACATTGATCTAGCAACACCATTAAAGACATGAATCTTATATTCAAGTGGAAGGTGGTCGAGTTCACCAATGTATTTTTCAATTATGATTCTTGGTTTAATGGAGGAGTAGTGCTTCTCCATGGTTTTATTTCCATAATTAGTTTTTAACCATTTATTGAACTTCTTGCGTGTTTTTCCTATATTTAGCGCGTGCTTGTCCTTAACAATTACATTAAATGCACAAGCGTGGGTGCACTTTAAAACAAACTGGTTAGGTAGCTTATCAAAATCAATATCATCAAAACTATCGTATACTCCATAAGACGGAATGAGGATATCCTCGTAACCTAACTCTTTAACGTATTCTCTAACGCCATCTCTAGACGCACATCGACTTACTTCAGGATCTTTTGGATATACGAATAATCTTAAGTATTGAAGTTTTTCTGTATATCTAGTTGGATTCTTAAGATTTAATTTGTGATGTGTAATGTATTTATATTGATATTTCACGTATTGAACTGGGAATAATGCGCGCATTAAACCTCTAAAAGGAACGACAAGCGCTCTTTTAAATTTGTTTTCTTTCAAGTTTGGATTAGACATCAACTAAAAGTATATGGTAATAAAAACTTTTATTCAAATTTCAAAACCTATATCATATGTAGTATGAAAAACGCCGCTAAGAAATGGTACTACT
>CACYJD010000128.1 GCA_902774655.1 uncultured Erysipelotrichaceae bacterium
TAGCCAATATCCATAATGAAGTTTTGAAGTAATTGAGGATATGCTTCTAATCCTTCATCAAGTTTTGCTTTTACTGAATCGATTAAATTCACTAAAGCGGTTAACCCCAAAACAGCCTTTGGAGGAAGCGCAGTTGTGAACTTCTCTAAATGACGAATATATTCAAGATAGCTGAGTTCTTGTGCGTTTTTCTCAGCTTTTAGGATGTCTAAAGTCTTATCTCCAATCTTTCTAGCAGGTACATTTACAATACGTTCAAAGGAGATATCATCTTTTTGGTTATAGATTAGTCTAAAGTATGCTAGAACATCTTTTATTTCTTTTCTTTGGAAGAACTTAACACCGCCATAAATACGATATTGGATCTTACGGGACATCAATTCTTTTTCTACTGGTAATGTTAAATACGCAGCGCGATATAAAACTGCGATGTCATTATAGCTTACTAAAGGATGTTCTCTTTTTATCTTTTCAATTTGATCAACAATGAATTTAGCCTCATATTCTCGGCTCTTTAGGATTTTTACTTCAACTGGAGCACCTTGAGTGTTCTCTGTATATAAGTCTTTTGGAACTCTCTTTTTATTGTTAGCAATTAATCTATTAGCAACACCTAAAATAGTTTTTGTTGAGCGATAGTTTCTATCGAGAATGATTGTCTCAGCATCCTTAAAATTAACATTAAAATCCAAAATAATCTTTTGGTTAGCGCCTCTCCATGTATAAATCGTTTGGTCAGGATCGCCGACAACATATAAACATGTATCAGGTCTCATCAGTAATTTAACTAATTTATATTGGACATCGTTAGTGTCTTGGAACTCATCAATTAGAATATGACTAATTCTGTTTTGCCATTTATGGCGAATAATATGGAACTCTTGAAGAATCCTAATTGTATATAAAAGCAAATCATCAAAATCTAATGACATCATTGCTACTTTTCTTTTTTCATATTCATGGAAGAACTCCACTGATTTCTTAAAATCTGGAGCGTCATGTTTATTTACGATGATATCCTCAGGATAGTTACCCTTCATCTTTTGGTAACCAATGAAACCAATGGCTTTTTTAACGATATCGTCATTTTTCTTAAATCCGAAATCTACGGCAATACTCTTAATTAATGAATTAACATCATCTTCATCCATAATGGTGAAGTTGTTAGGGAATCCAAGAGCATCAATTTCTTTACGTAGGAATTTAGCGCAGAAAGAATGGAATGTCGAAACTGTTAGACCTTCACCCATTCCACCAAGTAAGTCGAGGGCTCTTGTTTTCATCTCATTTGCAACCTTGTTGGTGAACGCAATAGCAACGATACTTTGAGGGTCAACACCTCTTTCTCCAATTAAATAAGAAATACGGTATGTTAAAACTCTGGTTTTTCCGCTTCCAGCACCCGCAACTATTCTACAATATTGCGCTCTTGTGGAGACTGCTTCATATTGATGTTCATTAAGCAAATTACGATAATCCATATAAAAAATTTACCTATGGTAATTTTAGCATATTCATATATCTCTCTCAATAAAACTGTTAGGAATTTAATAGTGATTTTATCGCGGTTTCACCAGCGACATTTTTAGTAACAACTTTATTAACTATTTTAATCATTGATGGGTAACCTTTGATTGCTAGATTTTCTAATGAATTTACTCCATTTTGTTTTGCTTTCTCTTCATTAATTATGTGATCTCCACTTGCCTGTGAAAAATAAATTTTTTTGTTACCTGCAAGTGCCTCTTCAATCATAAAATTTTTAATCGAATTACAATGCGAACAATATAGCGAATAAAAGTACACAAAGTATTCGTTTTCTGGCTGTGAAAAGATATCACTCCAAACAATCTTTAAATGCGAAATTTCACTATAATCTCGCTTCTTTTCATCAATTTCCTCCTCTTGAGATATGTTGTTGTTACTAACTTTTTCCTTTTGAGAGCAGCTACTGAATAGTGCTAATAGAATAGCTGAAAATAATAAAATAGTCCTCATACTTATATATACCGATTTTTTCGGAAAAATGCGCCAAAAAAATTAAAAGAATATAATATATACACATGGGTATTTTTAATAAGAAAGAAACTATCACTCAGAATATGGCATTTATGGCTATTATGGCCGGTATAAATGTTTTACTTTCTTTATTAGCAGGATTCGTACCAGTTTCCGCTATTTTTTTAGTTATCTTTTTGCCATTGGTATCAACTTTAGTTGAGGTGTTTTGCAAGGATAAGTATTATCCAATTTATGCATTCGCAACTATAGGGTTGAGCTTTGCTGTTAGTTTTTGGAACTATGAGGCAACAGTATTTTATTTAATTCCAGCAATTTTAATTGGATTTACTTTCGGTTTTACACTTAAACGAAATGTATCTCCAATATGGGCAATTTTAATTAATACCATTCTTCAAACCTTATTAACTATTGGTAGCCTTTACTTAATAAAACTTATATTCGAAGAGGATATGTATGAGAGGATACCTCAAATATTACATTTTGATATCACTCCAGCATATGAAGTGTTTTACATTCCGATGTTATTTGTCGTATCACTAATCGAAATCGTTCTTTCTTATATTGTAGTGTCAAATGAGATCAAAAAATTTGGTTATGAATATCAAAATGGAATTGGCGAAAAAGCCTTTCTTGCTATTACAACTATGTCCATTACTCTTGTTGGTGTTGGAATAGAGTTTTTGTCTCATTCAGCCGGGTATATATGCCTTTTTATTGCAATTTACCTCTTTGTTTTCATTGTGATTGATGAAGCAATTAATAAAAAATATGCTCTACTAATTATTGATTCAGTTGCTCTTGTAATTGGTCTTCTTTTATTCCAGCTTTTAAATCAAGTTTTACCTGCATTTATTGGTGGTATGTTCTTTGGACTAGCGCCATTAGTTACTTCATGTACATATTTGATACATTATTTGTTGATTAGAAAAACAAATAAGTAATAAAATAATTTTACATATGGGTACATTTTTTAAAACAGTAGGTATTGGTTTACTCTTAGAAAAACAAATAAGTAATAAAATAATTTTACATATGGGTACATTTTTTAAAACAGTAGGTATCGGTTTACTCGTTATAGTGCTTTCACCACTTATCGTGTTGTTTTTTGCACTATATTTTCTCTACTGTTTAGTTTTATTCATGTATGAAGGCATTCGTTCATTGATTGTTTTCTTTAAAGGTGGCACTCCATTTGGTGAATTACCTGAAGATGTCAAAGCTAAGGAAATTATGAACGCTAGATTGATGGAGCCTCTTAAAGAAGAAACTCCTCCAGCCCCACAAGTATCAAATACTGATTCTAGACAATACGTCCAACAAAATATTTATATCCAAGATGCTTCT
>CACYJD010000129.1 GCA_902774655.1 uncultured Erysipelotrichaceae bacterium
GATTATGACTGTACCCAAACCCATGCCTACTGCGGACAACACTCCAAAGATACGTCACTTCGACTTTTATACGGACGAGTTTCATCATTATCCTGTTGATATTCCACAGAACTGTCTGGATGTCATCGACAAGAACATTGCTTTGGATGCCGACAATGTGTTTGCCAAGATTGGCGATGTGCAGAAGACCGCCATTCTTCTCTTTGCTGAATACATTGATGCTGCCACAACCATTGCCGCTCAGTCTGGCGGTGGAGGAGGTGGTGCAACCTCAGGTTGGGGACGTGACAAGGACGAGGATGAGCTGTCATGGGCGCATCGCTGCGCTATGATGGCTAATCGACTGTGCAGACCTCGCAAGAAGCAAGGATATGGCAGATAACCGAATGTTCAACCAACAGGACTGATATTATGCCAATAGGTAAAAGTAAAATCTCAGATATGGATTTCGGATCTTTCGAGAACTCGATTGACAAGAATATCGAAACAGACAAGGCATCGGACAAGTTTGACCAACAACTTCAAGCCTACAAGGATGCTGGCAATAGCTTGACTTCAGCAAAATCAGGACTTGAAACGGCAACAACTTCTTTACAGGAAGCAAAGGACAACTTGAATAAAGCCACCGATAAAGCAGACGCTGTTACAAAAGCCATTGATAGCTTTATTGCCAAAGTGAGAGATATAAAATTCAAAGCTAAGGTTGATGATGCCGACATAGAGAAACTGACAGATGACAGAAAGAAACTCATTGAGGATGAGTCCAAACTTCTTGAAGACCACCGAAAGGCGAATAAGGAAATCCTCACTCGCCATTTCTATGATATGTCTAATATGATGTCAAGAAATGAAGGAGTTGAGGATGGGAAGAACTATACTCTGAATAAGAAAGTATGGAGAGTGTAAAATAAACTGTGTTGGCTTTAATTGTTATCGCTTGATACAGTTTATTTACACTACCTCAAAAATGGGCTATGTTTTTACGTTTACCCAATTAAATCCTTGATATTTTTTGATTGTTTTGTTAATCTAATCAGAACCGACTTAGCTAAATTATCATCTAATGAATTGTATCTATTGATTAAAAAATCCTTCAATACAGAGAAGCTAATAGTCTCACCACAATCCTCAAATATCAGTTCTTTTTTATTAAAATGGATTATTGAATTTATAAGATTTGATTTTCTTTTTCCTATTATTTTAAATATATGCCCACTTTGGTCAACATATTTTTGATTATCGTAGTATTCTTCAAAGATACTATTATCGCCAGGATAATCCCATAAGTCTCCAATATGGGTTTCTTCCAAATCTTGTGAACTTAAATTACTTAAGGAAATATTAAGTATAGGGAATTGTATTGACATATTACTTGATTATTTATTCAAAAATTCTAAACAAACCATACATTATAGACGCAAAACCAGCAACATATCCGTTAAGATAATTAATATAGTTTATTGTAAAACTCGGTGGGAAATTACGCCTGTCTTTGTATGTGATATTTAGGAATGTAATACCAAAGGATATTGCACAAATACTATCATATCTTTTAAATAAGATGGTTGTTATTCCTAAGCATATCATCAAAATTGAAAAAATCAAGTAAGTGCCATTTTTTATGGCACTTACCGACTTTTTGTGCTTAATAACTGAAAACATTATTGCAATTCCTGTTATAGACGCTAATATTCCCCAAAGACAAATATAGTTCATATTGTTTTGCTTTTATGTTATAACAAAAGAACGACTGGCTATTGAATTTATTGTATTGAATTGCAGTATTAATCAAAAAACGCACAATAATATGTCTATCAATGTTTTCCTTTGTCTCACAAGCAGGGACTATTGGGCGACACGCATGTTCAAGTAATATATGCTTTTCCGCCACTGATGCAGTTCTGCATTTCTACACTCAATCTCCTTTCTGTCGCGCCATTCAAATAGGCCGATTACACTGGTACATCCTACGACGATGGTGACAATTGTTATGTCAAAAGCCATCCATCGGCATATTTATAACAACTTTTATGTTATATGGATACTTGGCTAATAGGACTGACTAATTCTTTACTTGTTTTTTTGCATAAACTTTGTGTTGATTTTTTAAAACTAAGTGTTATCACGCCTTTCTTTAATATGCGAGTATTCAATATTTTCATATACTATTCTATCTTTACAAGTAAGTTCTTTGTTGTTTCCGAATATTAACCTCAATAGCTGTTTGTGAACGAAGAACACTACTAAGCATAGCCACACCTTGCTATGTAAAAGCATAAGTTGAATAGCGGTTGCCGCCTCTTCCATTTGAGATCACAATTTGTGACCTCAAACATTCTTCTCGACTCAATTCAAAACGAAAATCATCGGGAAATCGCTCTATGTTACGCTTAACGGTTTGATTAAGCACCCTTGTCTCTACACCATATAACGTGGCTAAATCTTTATCAAGCATAACTTGTTGCCCTCTAATTACTTTTATTAGAGGTTCGATATTACCTGCGAGTTCATGGTTATCGCATTTTGTAACATCTATTTTGGACTGGTCGCAAATTGCGACTGGTTCTTTTTTATCTATGTTTTTTGCCATATTTCTATCTTTATTTTTGAGATCACAAATTGTGACCTTAAACGTGTTGTTACTTATTATTGCATTCAAAGGTAGTGCTTTTAGCCTTTAAGCCACTATTGCACAACCCCTTTCTTTGAAAAGAACGTAAAATCAATAGTATTATTGCGATGATTGTACTTCGATTAACATAAAGCACTAAAGCAGCCAAAGGAGAACAAGAGCAAGGAAGCCGTGGAGACCAACAAGGACATCGAGCAGTTGTTGCTTTCCATCCGAAAGGCTTTCGATGTGCTTGTGGAAAAGAGAACGGATTTACCTATTCCTACCATTCTGGACAACACTCGTTCGCCAGCCTCATTACGCTGGAGGCAGGTGTGCCGATAAGCTTGAAGAATATACGGCAGTTTTGGGAAATAGAGCCAGCTTGGATTCCATAGCTGGAACTTATAACGGTGTGTTACCACCTAATGTTGAAACAACACTCACATTAAATGCTGATGGTACCTATTTGTTGATACAGTCATATAATGAAAAGTAGAACAAACAGGAAAGGTTAAGAGGAACTTTCCAAGTGCTTGACTACAACATCCTGATGCTTGTGCATCCTTCAAGTGGTGAGCATACCTTCTACAAGGTGAAGGATGCCAACCATATTATTCTGATAGATTCGTTCGGTAATGACCCCCCAAAAGAGGATAAGAAGAACTATATTCTAAAAAGGAAAGTATAGAAAATATAAATAAACCGCGTTTCTAACTATAACTTTTATAGCTTGACATAGCTTATTTTACACTCTACTCATCTCAATAAAATTGGTAAATTTATTTTTCAGTCAACCAATTTTTACGGATTTTCCCATAATCATCCCAGTTCCAATAACAATTTATTTTTACTGGGTAACATTTTCGGTTCGGGATATCCAACATTGAAAGCTGTTCTAAATTGCATATCGGTGTCAAATCCATATCTTCTATTAAGAAATTTTTCCCAAATAAAGTAAGAGCTTTAATCCTTTTTAAACCAGCCAAAGACTTGATTGAAGCCAATTTATCTGTTTCTATTATAACAACCTCAATATTTTTTGAGTTTGCTAAAAACTAAGAAAAGAAATGTCCGAAAACGACTGTACCTTTTTGCAATTTAGTATAGTTAAACTTTTAAGTTGCAATAGTTCCTTCGCAAAAGATAGAGATGTTATATTGGAATTAGCTATTGTTAAATCTTTCAGGTTTTTCAAATTTCCAATACAATGTTTATCCCCAATTTTAAAATCATCAATATATAGTTTTTCTATACTATTACAAGAAAATAAAGAATCATTTCGTTTATCACCATAACAAAACACATTTTTCAGGCAATAAAAGGCATGATAATCAATATCATTAGCATTGGGTAAATTCAAACACAATGTTACCAACTCATGCTGTTGCTCAACATTTTTAATTCCAACAGAATGAGTATCTATTATTTCTAATGTTTCTATCGGCTTTATATATCGTAAAAAAGTATAGTCTGAACATTTCCATCCCAATGAATAGTTCAGGAATAGATGCTTTATTTCATTTTTCTGGATGATGTTTACAAACGAATCTTTCCATTCACTGTAAATAGCCGAACCTAATCCATTTAATTTTTCCTTATTATATGGATTCTCTGTTACTATTCTATATTTTTCTTTATACCACATATTTCATTGTTATTATGATGTGCAGTCATTAGTGTCCCGTTAAAATCGGGACTCTAATGAATATGCATCCTAAAAAACACTACTTATAATTGAGTATATTCTAAATATTGTAAAATATCTTCTAAATTATCATAATAATCCAATATGTTCGGTTCTTTACACATATACATTTTTCTCACATGGGAAAGAATTATCTGTTTTAGCTTATGAAAATTTGAAGGATTTACGATTTTGCACAAAGCCAAATCAATAAAGATCCAGTCAGCTCCAACATCAGGTAGAGAAACCTCTCCGTTTAAAATTGGCACTATTGTTTTATTATAGAGTTTATCAAGTGACGAATATTCTGAAAAGACATATTCTGCACACTTTTGAACTTTTGCTTGTAATTCATTAAAATCGGTTGCATATTTTTCCCCATTCAAGTTGAAATAAAACTTGTCTTGCATAGATAGCATATCCCCAGAAAAAGCGATACTGGCTCTGTCTCTTTGGTCTTGCAAATTTTTCATACTAAATTTCTCAAACCATTTTGATAGAATATCGAATCTTACACCATAGATAGGATATATTACGAGAGATGATGTTGCTTCGTCAATCCAGTGATCCATCTCAATAAATTGCTTACCACCTTTTGTTTTCAACAAGAAGGAAGAGTCTCTTTTTCTAAATTTATATTCAGAAAAAAAGTTAAGCTGAAGTAAATCTTTTATTATTTTATCAAATATCATAATTCCTAATTTTACGATTCAGTTATGAAAATCATTGTTATTAATAGTATACCTAAATTTCTTTTCATAAATCGTAATTTTTAATGTTTATATTCTTGAAATATTACGTATTGATTACTCTCTATTGATCCTTCTTACCAATTCTATAGTTGCATTTGTTACATCTTATATATTCTGCGGCACAGGAGAAATGATGTAGATTCAATTATAATAGAAGAACTTGCCTATTATTGTTTTTCCAGCCATTTTTTTACACACCTTATAGCTCTGATTTGTTCGCTTTCGCTAAACTTAGAATCGTCATTCGTTTCATTTCCTTCCAGAACAGCTTCATAAAGAACAAGAAAATAAAAATCGGAAGAGTTTATCATTCGTTCCATAATTAGTGGAACTATTTGTTTT
>CACYJD010000130.1 GCA_902774655.1 uncultured Erysipelotrichaceae bacterium
GAAATTTCTTTGTTCTTTGCTCACTTGAAGGTGGATGACCCTCCAATAGTTATCCCATGTAACCTTTTCCAAATGAATTTTAGGGGTTTCTTGTGTTTTCATGCCTTCATTATAAAAAATTTTTTAAGACTTTAACAGGAAGGGATCAGGGTTTGAAAGAAAAAAGCCGCCATTTCTGACGACTTCTATTCAAACTGCCGAGGACGATCCGTTTTGGACGACGACAACAAGATTGTGGTTGGCTGAACTCACTTATCCGCTTTTGGACAATTTTATCTATTCGTATTATGTCGTGTTTAAAGACATTCGCGAGCCCCTGAAACGCAAAAAAGATCGAGCCTTGAACCCGACCTTCTATTATGCTTTGTACAATTTTTAAAACTTAAATTCTGTACTTTTCAAATACTCTTCTACATTTGTTTCGTTTAGTTTGCCACCAAGTGCTACAAATGAATTAAGAATATAAACTTTATTTAAAATTTAAAGTATTAAGAACCGTTGTTTCCCCATCTGTCGCGGAAATAATGCAGGCTCTATATTCATTCTTGGAATTCCAGTCGCATAACATAAATTCAACAGTAATTAATCTGCCGTCGCTAAACGCATCATAATCAGCGTATTGTCCGCCACTACTAGCATAGAGATTGAATTCTTTATCGTGGTTTTCATTGCTTAAATAATAATTCGTGGAATACGCGGATTGATTCTTTCTTAAATAACAAGAAGCGACATACACGTTGCACGATAAATCTTGTGTGGCTTGTTTGTTTTTATTTTCAAAGATTTGTTCGAAAGTTAAATTGGTGATAAATGTCGATTTATCGTAATCGTGCTTACCCATGAGATTGGCTACGATTGTAGCTTCATCGATACATGATTGACCAACATTAGGGGAATCGGCTTTTTTAACATGGGTTCTCGTGCCTTTCATAACAACTTCATTTCCAATCGCGATATTGCCGATTGTTTCTTTAGTTGTTCTAACAGCGATAACACCAGTGCCATCGTTGAGATAGAATCCTATTTGATTGACTAATGAAGACATGACGATGCCTCTAACAGTAACGATTGTGCCATCGCTTAACGCAATCGCATCCTCTACACTGGTAGTGTCAGAAATGTCGACCATTATTACATTAAAGGTCACTACTAATGTTTCAACTTTTCCTTTATATTCTGCTGTTAATGTTAAATTAACTTCTCCAGTCCCCTCTAATAGATGCATCACGAGTTTGCCTTCTTCGTTAGCAAAATTCACCAAACTATCATTATCGGATTCATAAGAAATGGCGACATTTTCAAATGGAATGTATTCATTACTAACACCAGTAAGGAGTTCTAATTCTGGATCGGAATTATATTCTTTTAAGAATTGTCTTGCCCCGTAATACTCTAAAGCGAATTTAGCAATATCTTCATCACTCATAGAGAAGTCTTCAATCTCCATGACTTTGATCGGCATGAGACGATAAACGATTCCTGTTTTAGTGGATTTAGCATTATGAATAGAAACATAAACTGTGCAGATTTTTCCATCATATTTATCTAAATAACCAAAGTCTTTTCCGTTGCATAATGTATACACGTATGAGCCGGTTTCATTATCAAGGTCATTGATATAATAGTTTGTAAAACCACTTCCTGGAGCTTTATTAACAATGGCGGTGACTTTATAGATTTCAGTCGTCACATTATCGGTTAATGGGGTCTCCATTAATTTCTTCATCGTGGTTTCTTTAATCCAATTCTTAATGAATTCTTTATTCTTGCCGAGAGATTCCACGAAGATAGCGTCGGTTAATTGGATACTTCCTTGATATCCGAATTGCTCTGCATATTGAACTTCGCCTTCTAAAATATAATTATCTCTAACACCACCGAGTTTGACTTCTTCTCCGACTTCCACTCTTCCAGCGATCTCAGGACTATAAATATAAATAGATGATGTGTCATCAACTAGGTAAATGCCACTTGGGATTTGCCCATTCGCATATGTGATAGAGGCCACAACACCTTGGACTAATACTTTTGCTCCTTCATCAGCTTGTCTCGCATTGAGAATGCTCATTTCTTGGTAATCTTTAACATCAACTTCTCCTTGATGAGAAACCATTTTAAGAAGCCAAGTTTGTCCCATCTCTGCGTTGCCATCATATGTTTTAAGATAACCATATAAATAAACTTCATCATTCGTGTATGGTTTTTCCGCTAAATCGCAGTATCTTAATTCTCCATCACTTGAATAAACACCATAGATATATAAATCATTCGTGCCATCAGTGATATACATTTCACCAAATGTTGTATTGGTAATGTTTTTAACAAAACCTTTTACATATTGTTTTTCTTCCGTTCCATTTGGACCTGCTTGAACTGCCACTTCAATAGCTTCACTGACAGTTAAATATGTGTGTTTCTCATTTGCAGTAAATGTTGCGGTATATGTCTCATCTTTATATATAGCAGCGACTTCTGGTTCCCAACCATTCCAAGTATAAGTGTAGTTATTATCTTCCTCTTTTGTGGGGGTAGCGCCATCATATGTGGGTATAGACCCTTCTTCGACATCCTTATCGACTTCTAAAACAGCGCCATCATAGTTTTTCCAAGTTACTGTAAAGCCTTTGTTTTGTGCTTCGCTTTGGCTATGAATTTTACTATTAGTGCTTCCGCAAGAAGCCAAAATAAGACCACCGATTAGTAGCCCTAAAGTCCAAAGTCTATTTTTCATAATATATAGCCTCCATATATCTTTTTTCCATTATAGAACAAGGTTTTTTGTTTTTGAATTGGTTTTGAAGTTCTAAGTAATTTGCCATAATTTGGGCCTCCTGAATTTTATGGCTCCATTATGTAACTTTTAGGACGCCAAAAGGTCTCTCCTGAAGGGACAATGAAAACAGACGTTCTTGGCAACTTTATTCAAAAGATAATTAATTAATATATTTATAGGAAAAATGAGTCACGCGACTTGATTATGAGCTAATAGATGACGCTATCGTTCGCA
>CACYJD010000131.1 GCA_902774655.1 uncultured Erysipelotrichaceae bacterium
TTTAAAATCGTTGGTGTAGTAAAAGAATTCTATTTCCTTAACACCTCAAAGATTTATTATTCTTTTCCTAAATTAGAGGAAGAATTAAAGAATACAAAACTTGAGAATTTATCAACATATTTAAAAAAAGACACGAGTATATATGCTTTATTTGACCTAATTGATCCTTCAAACGATATTAATTCACATTCATTTAATGTGTTTATAAACGATATTAAAAGTATCAAGAAATTCTATGATTTAAAGTATAGACTCGATGAAGATAATTCCAAGTTACGTATCGACTCAACATATTTTGATATTTTTAATTCATATGTAACTTTTAATGATACCTTTGGATATGCACTTATTGTATTTGCTGTGGTTGCTTTCATTGGTGTCAATTTCATAATTGCGATGCTTAGTTTTTCATCTTTTATAGAAAAGAAAAAAGAGCTGGCAATTTTAACTAGTGTTGGAAGTAGATTTAGCTCTCAGTTATTAATTTCAATGAAAGAGAACATTCTACTTTTACTGATATCATATGGTGTTGCAGGTTTTATATCTTTTTTGACACAATTTACTCTGCACTTCTTAAATACAATCAAATTATTTACCCTCTTCACTCTTGCAATACCATATGATTCATTTTTTGGAATTAAAGGCATATTCTTGCCTCTTTTACTTCTAATAGCCTTATTTATCTCACTAATTTTTGTGGTTGTTCCACAGATTATTTATCGAAATAAATCCATAAGCGAAGAATTGAGGGATGAGTGATGATTAAGATTAAAAATTTAAACAAAAGTTACTTTGATAGGAAGATTTTGAATAATGTTAATTTAAAGTTTCCGACTAGAGGATTAATAGCATTAGTTGGCGTAAGTGGGTCTGGTAAGACTACTCTTCTCAATTTAATTGGTGGAGTAGATAAAGATTACGAAGGAGAAATATTAATTGATGGGGTTAACCTTAAAAAGGAAAATGATAAGAAAACCGCCAACTATAGAATCAATAATATTGGGTACGTTTTTCAGTTTTTTAATCTATTTGAACTCGAGACAGCATTCAATAATGTTAAGTTACCATTAGATTCAAGCAGTAACGTATCTAGCAAAATTAAAAATAAAAGAGTACACGATGTTTTAAATCTAGTTGGAATAGAACATCTAGCAAATAAGAATGCTAATAAAATGTCTGGAGGAGAAAGACAAAGAGTCGCTATAGCAAAAGCTATTGTTAATTCTCCAAAAGTTTTATTGTGTGATGAGCCAACAGGAGCTTTAGATACTGAAAACTCAATTTTGATAATGGATCTACTTAAATCTATTTCTAAGAAGTCTTTAGTGATAGTTTCAACTCATGATACGGATTTAATAAGGCAATATGCAGATGAGATAATTTTGATTCAAGACGGCATCATCATGGGGCAGAAAATTGAAAATAAAGATATAGGAAGTTCTTCCTTTGCTCCAATTTTGGGTAGAGGAAAAAAGATAAAAAAATCAACGTTACCACTATTTTTTCAGATATCACACACTTTTAGAAAAATTAAATCAAAAAAGTTTCGGTTTCTTGTTTCTAATAGCATGCTCTCATTATCTTTAGTGGGGATTGGACTTTCTTTAATTCTTTCAAACAGTGTCTCAAAGAAAATAGAGAATACATTTTCAAGCATGTTTAATGGTTCTCAGATAACAATGTCTCAGAAAAATGTTAACCACTCAGTTATCTCAAACGCTTATAGTGCTTCATACGATAAACGATAAAGTAAATTTAATCAAAGAAGCTTACCCAGGAGAGATACGCGATATAGGTGCAATTTATCAGCTTAACTTTGAGAACTTTTTCAAGGATAAAAATGAAATCTATGTTTCTAGTTTAGCTTATAAATATAATCTCGACGGTTATAGCGCAAGATTAATAAATGATTTCATCTGGCTGAATGATGAATTTGATAAGGATATCTTTCCATCGACAATTAAAGAGACGATTCAGAACGACGAAATTGTAATGGGTTTAACCTATGAAACAATGAAGAACCTATGCTTTAAATTAGAAATTTTACGCAATTTTGAAAGCTTAGGTATTTATATATCAAAGAACGATTTAACCATAGCGTTACACGTAATTAATAACGATTGGCAATACGAAGATGAGCAAATATTTAAGGTGGTTGGAGTAGTGCCTTCTACAAAACCATGCTTGTATCACACAAACCCAATGTTTAATAAAGTAGTCTTCGAAGACAATATGCGATTCCCTGCTAATGATGGAAGTTCAATGGAGTTCCCCTGGGAGATATTCAAAATTCACTATCTCATGGTAAAGAATGATGTTTCTCTTCTTTTGAATGAATTGATGTACGATGATCGATTTTATGATTATGTATTTGAAAGAGTGAATAATAGCTTTTTACCAACGCTATGCAAAATTGGACAGGTATGTGATGAAAAACGAATTGTCGTTTATTACACAGATAAATCTTCAATGCGTACCAAGGTTCTTAAAGACTTACAGAATATAGAAGCAAAGTTAAATAATTATTACCTAATTAGTGCTGGTGGTTATGCCTCATATGCATCAAATTTATTATCAGGATTTTCTAGGAACTTATTTATTTCGTTAGATGAGAGTAAACTGGTAACTTCAATTGATGCATCAAATTCAGTTAACGATAATACTCTTGATTTAAAACTTCCCAAAGGTGTTGTTAGAGGGAATGTTATTGGTAACACTAATAATGTTAAATTTTCATCTCTATTTAGTAATTTAATTTCCGGAAAAACCCCTAGGAACCTCGACGAAATTGTAATTTCTACTGGATTAGCAAAGCTTTTATCCGATACTGATTTATTGAACTCTAAACTATATTTTGCTTCTCAAATTTCAGAGAAAAATAAAGAGGATAAAAACAGCGAAAATAAATATGGGACAACACTTGTCGAGGTGGTGGGGTTGGTTAAAGAAGATAAGCCTTATATTTATCATAATAAGGATTGGACTATTTCGTTCTTTAGGGACAAGATAGGTGTTTCCTCATTTAATTTAATTCCGACGTCTGTGATATTTGAATTTGACACTCAAGTCGATACTACTCAACTTGTTAAAAGATTAAATAACATTTATCACGGTTACGTATTTAGTGATCCCCTAAACGAATTGTCGCTGAGTATTAATAACACAATTAATTATGCAAAAAACGTATTATTTGTATTCTCTATCATCGCTATTGCAATATCTTCATTGTTACTTGGAACTTGCATATTGCTTAATATCTTAGAAAGCAAAAAAGAAATCGAACTCTACAGCTACACTGGAATAAATAAAAGCGATATAGTGACCTCTTTTGTAGTTGAAGTGGTAGTTCAAACTTTAATTGCTTTCTTTATCAGTGCAGTTGAAATGATAGCAATTGAACTCGTAATTAACTTTGGTTTAGATGCGATGTTTGGTGTATCAAGCGGGCTAGTATTAAACTTCGAACCTATATTAATCGTTTTTTGCATTTCTAATTTTATAGCGATTTCAATTGGCTATATTGTTACAAAATTTTCATTTAAAAATAGGAAAAAGAGACGTACGACTAAACTAGCAAAGGAGTGAATTTATAAATTAATTTATATCGAAGATTTTGGCCTTATGTGAGTCTTTACTTACAAGTGACTTTGTTATAAAATAACAAGGATTAAGAGGAACAATTATGTCACTTAAAGCTGGAATTGTCGGACTACCTAACGTTGGAAAATCAACATTATTCAATGCAATTACTAATTCGCATGTTGAGGCCGCCAACTATCCGTTTGCAACAATAAATCCTAATACTGGAGTTGTAAATGTACCTGACGAAAGACTTGATGTATTAACTGAAATGTTTAAGCCACAAAAGAAGATTGCGGCAACTTTTGAATTTACTGATATTGCTGGTTTGGTTAGAGGGGCTTCTAAAGGTGAAGGTTTAGGTAACCAATTCCTTGCACATATTAGAGAGTGCGATGCAATTGTTGAAGTAGTTAGATGCTTTGATTCTAATGAAATTATTCACGTTGACTCTACTGTTGATCCTCGTAGAGATATTGAAACAATTAATCTCGAATTAGCGATGGCGGATTTGGCCACTGTTGAAAAAAGAATTCAAGCAATTTCAAATAAAGCTAGAATACAAAAAGATAAAGAATCTGTGTTTGAAATGAACATTCTTACGCCTATTCAACAAGCATTAAATAATGGAGAACCTGCCCGTAAAGTAAGTTTAAAGCCTGAAGAATACGAGTTCGCTTTCAAAAATTATCATTTATTAACACTTAAACCAATTATCTATGTCGCTAACGTCAGCGATTCAAATTATATGGACTTAGATAACTGCAAATATCTCAATATCGTTAAAGAGATTGCTGCTAGTGAAAATGCTCAAGTTGTTCCGATTTCTTGTGAGATTGAATATGAACTTTCAAGTCTACCTAAAGAGGAAAGAAAAGAATTCCTTGCTAGTTTAGGTGCTACCGAATCTGGACTAGATAAGGTGGTTAAGTCCGTTTATAAATTATTAAATCTTTCTACTTTCTTTACTGTTGGGCCTGATGAATGTAGAGCATGGACATTCTCGAATGGAATGTTGGCTCCTCAATGTGCTGGTATTATCCATACCGATTTTGAGAAAGGATTTATTAAA
>CACYJD010000132.1 GCA_902774655.1 uncultured Erysipelotrichaceae bacterium
GGTAAAGAAACCGCGGAGGTTACCATATTTATCATGAGCCTTATATTGTTCATGAGTTAAATCGATGAATTTTCTCACTACTTCTTTATTAAGAATATCCGCAGTGCTAACAGCGATATTGAAGTAAACATTTAAAACATCTTGCCCTTCATTAACTCTGATTAATGAATCGCCTTTGTAGTCAAAAGAAGCATAAGCTTTAGGATCAAAAGGCCCATAGGAATAAGTTAAATAAGCATCGCGATTGTTCTCGTCTTTCAATAATTCGCCACCGGCAAAACCACTGGGCCAACCATTTTCATCATAGGCATAGGCTTCCATACCTAATTCTTTCGCTCTCTTTAAACATGCTTCCACACAAGAGAACCATTTCTCGCCTAGATAAGGAGTGGTTAAACCACCTCTCGCATGCATAAAGAAACCACCGATGCCATTATCATGCATCCAATCAATTTGACGAACTAGTTCTTGTTCGTCGAGTTCATCGTTCCAACTCCAGAAGGGTACTAAATAATATATGATATAGAATAGTAAACAATGATAAAAAAATAATAAAATTTTGACTATATTTCTAATCTTTACTTAAGATAGAAAACTTGTTCTAAATGAGGTTGCGCTTTTGTGACGGGATCCATCACCATCTCCATAACGTCCTTCATATATTCATTCCATCTATCGACGACAGGAGATTCCGCTTGCACTTTAGCGGCGAACTCCGCACCTTTTTCACATTCATAATATCCAAAGATTGTGTCGCCATTAATCCAAATGGAATAATTACAAATACCCGCTTGTTTTAATACTTCTTTCATCTCGGGCCAGATATGATCATGACGATAAATATATTCTTCTTTTTTACCTGGTTTTAATTTGGCAACCCATGCGTATTTTTCCATTATTAATCCATTCCTTTTCTTTTTTGTTTTCGCATTAACTATTTTAATAGAATATTTACTTCTATAAAAATAAAAACGTAGCTATCGTTGGCCAGAAAGGAGGTGATATAACACAATATGACATTTACCCTTTTCCCATAGTGTCGGTATTCCTATGAAGCAAATGCCCGCCGCAAAAACAATAGCTACAACTTGATTATAAAAAGAGAGATAAAACAAAACAACTGATTGAGAAAAAATCAATCGTGATTCAAACCCCTTAAATAATAATCAGGATAATTATCTTTATTAATAAAGATGTCAAATTTGGAAGTGGAATATAAAGTCATTACCAATAAAACAATTGGATATATAAATAGGGTTGTAATAACGATGATGATATATTTCACCCAAATCAAATCCATAGGGATAAATATTGTCACCACTAGAAGGAGCATGACCACCATCGAAAGTAAAGACCATCCGATAGTCTTCACATAGAAGAATAATCCATTTCTTAATAACGCCCCAAAACTAGAACTATAAGTATTGTTCAAAAATAATATCCAAAAGAAAATCGGAAGGAATATTAAAGCGAACATCAGAAGGCCAAACGCTGATATTAAAGTTTCCGGAAACAACGAATAAATAAAATATGCTAAAGCGTATAAACCACCAAAAATCAGAGCAAAAATGATGTTTTTTCCCGCATTTTGCTTAATTCCTTCCGCAAAATCATCACGGAAATAAATACCTTCTCCCCAGATTAAATTTCGTAAAACTCTAATCACTCCCGAGAACCCCAAGACCGCGATTAAAGAGAATAAAATCATTCCTAAATTAAACAACCAGTGGAATAACATCTTGGTCTGTTCAACATCTTCCGTGGAATTATCAATTAGAGACATAAAATAGAAATCTCCAAACACGGAGAATGCTAATAAGGGGGCGAAGAATAATAAAAGCATCAGGCCACATTTTAAAATGACCATATAGTTCATCTTGAAGACATCGATAAATTGCTCCCTTCTCTTTCTCGGGAGCATCGACTTACTATAATCTACTCGACTAACTTTCTTACTCATGCGGTAAATCTACCTTTAGTTGTCTCACGACTTCATTCTCGCTTAATAAGAATTCATCAGGAGTGTAAATTCCGATAATTTTGCCTTTATCCATAACATATACATAATCTGCGAGGGATAATGCATCAGTGATGTTATGTGAGACATAAATACATGTCGTGTTATATCTTTTCACCAAATCTCTAATTAAAGATCTAATCTCTTCGGAGGTCTCTTTATCTAAATTAGATAACGGTTCATCCATTAAGATAATATCCGGTCTTTTGACAAACGCTCTCGCGATTGCCACTCTTTGCTGTTGACCGATGGAAAGATATTTCGGTTTTCTCGTAAATAAGAAAGAGATACCAATCGCATCGCTTATTTCTCTCACTCTTTGATCAATTTCTTCTCTCGGAAGTTTTAATAACTTCAAAGGATAAGCGATATTGTCATAAACGGTGAGATGAGGATATAAAACTATCTGCTGATCGACATATGAGAGGTTTCTCTTTTGCACGGCGATATTAAGGATGTTTTCCTCATTTAAGAATAATTCCCCATCAAATAATATTTTGCCGCTTATCGCGTTCAAAATAGAGGATTTACCGCATCCAGAAAATCCGATTAAGACATTGATTTTTTCATTATGAAAAGAAAAGGAAACTTCATCCACTGCGGTGACGATTTCCTTTTTCTGTCTGTAATATACTGAGAAGTTTTTAAATGTTAAGGTGCTCATTAAGATTAATATACAGTAATATTAAATCCTTTACTAACCTCTTCTTCTAAATAAGAAGCTGTCGCCACACATTTAGTAGTTCCCGCACTTAAAGCGGTCACGACATTATTTGAAATAGAAACAACTTGGGGATTACCAATTGTGTAACTGATTAATGCATCGTTAATAATCTCGTTACCTAATTTCACACTAATCGGAAGATTAAATGTGTCGTTAACTGCTAGTGTGAAACTATCTTTATCTAAAACGATTTGCAAAGAATCATGAGAATCATAAGGTTTAACTTCCACATAGATATTGATCGTATCTTTGCCACCTCTCACGGTGATGAAAGTACTACCGGCATGAACCGCGGTAATTAATCCATCATCAGAAACGGTTGCAACATTTTCATCAACACTGGAATAGAAGACAATCGTACCTGGTTTTAAGATTGTTGTTTCTAATTGATAGGTATCATCTTCCATTAAAGTAACTTCAGAGATATCAATTCTAATCGCATGTTCACTAGGAGTCACACTACTAGTGTTTCCTTTTTTATTGTTACAAGCCCCTAATAAGAAAGGTAATAAGAATAATGATAATAATATTTTCTTCATAATCTTTCCTCCTAGGCGAATAAAGCATCGATATCTATTGTCGTGCCACCTTCAACGCTTTTCATGATTCCGAAGAAACCGGAATAATATTGGAAGATCTCTTTCATTTCCGCTTTTTCTTGGTCGCTGACATCCGCTTTGCAAAGAGTCATTGTTAAATAGA
>CACYJD010000133.1 GCA_902774655.1 uncultured Erysipelotrichaceae bacterium
TATCACCTTGGTTACCCTGATATCCTCTGTAACCTTGTGTACCATTTGCACCAGTATAGCCTTGGAATCCTCTATAGCCTTGATATCCTCTATCTCCTTGGAATCCTCTATATCCTTGATAACCTCTATCTCCTTGATTACCCTGATATCCTCTATATCCTTGATAACCTCTATCTCCTTGGTTACCTTTTAAATAATGAAATGTTAATGTTGTTATATTATCTTCTGTATCTGCTTCTACAGAAGCAGTACCCCAAAGATTAATATCTTGTGATTGTCCAAACCCATTTTTCCTGTTTTGTCTAAAAATTACCTTCCTCATTTGTCAAAGAAGATGGTTTAACTAGTTCTAAATCATTGGAAAATCTCACCTTTATTGGATCAAAGTTTGGATCAATTTGTTTTATAGAGTTAGACAGCTTATTAATGTTTTATTTTCTTCAATTATCAAACCATATCTAATCATTTTATCAACGCTTACTGAAAATTAAGTGTATTTAAGATTGTGGTTGTTCCATCACTTGCAGAAACAATACACGCTCTATATTCACTTTTTGTATTCCAATCAACAAGCATGAATTCAACAGTGATTTCACGGTCATCACTGAAAGCATCAAACGCTGAATATTGAGTACCACTACTAGCGTAGAGCAAAAATTCTTTATCATGAGCGGCATTACTCAAATAATAGTTTGTGGAATATTGAGAACCTGATTTTCTTAAATGACATTCAGCAACATAGACATTACATGTTAAATCTTCTGTTGCTTGTTTATTCTTTTCACTAGTAACGATTTCATCGAATGTCATATTAGTGATAAATGTTGATTTATCATATGGATGGTTGCCAAATAAGTTAACAACACATGTCGCATTATCAATACAGGATTGGCCAACGTTACTAGATCCTGATTTGACGATATGTATTCTACTACCTTCCATTACTACTTCATTACCAATGGCAATTCCTTCCATCTCTTCTTTAGTGGTTCTAACTGCGATAACTCCAGTTCCGTCATTGATATAGAATCCAGTTTGATTCACTAATGAGGACATAACGATTCCTTTAACACAAACAGAAGTACCGTCTTCTTCGTTAATCACATCAGCGATAGATTCTGTTTCAGGAAGTACTGGATCAATAACTTTAAAGGAAATGACTTTATTAACAGTAACTCCGTTATATGTTGCTGTCATAGTGACATTAACTTGAGCAACACCGTTAGCGATATGCATAACTAATTTGTCGTTTTCTTCATTAAAAGTAACTAACTCACTATTAGAGGTATAAGCAACTGTAACATCACTAAATGGAATATATTCATTACTAATAGAAGTAAGTAACTCTAATGATGGATCAGAACTATATTCCGCTAAGAATTGTTTAGAAGCGTAATAATCTAACGCAAATTGTGCTTTTTGTTCATCAGTCATTGAGAAGGTTGTATTTTCTTCTACTTTGATTGGCATTAAACGATAGAAGATGCCAGAGTTTGTTGATTTTGCGTTATGAACAGCAACATAAACTGTGCAAATCTTTCCATCATATGCATCTAAGTAATTGAAATCGCTTCCATTACATAATGTATAAACATATGAGCCTGTTTCATTATCTAAATCATTAATGTAATAGTTAACAAATCCTGTTCCAGGAACTTTATTAACGATTGCAGTAACTTTATGAATTAAAGTTGTAATGTTATTTGTTAATGGAGTTTCCATGATATCTTTCATGGTTGTTTCTTGTATCCAACTCTTTAAGAAATCTTTATTCTTTCCTAAAGAACTTACAAAGATTGCCTTATCTAATTGGATAGAACCTTGATAGCCAAATGTTTGAGCGTAGCCAAGTTCGCTTTCAAGGATGTATTCGGTTTTAGTACCAGCGACTTTAACTTCTTCACCAACTTCCACTCTTCCAGCAATCTCTGGACTATAGACATAAATTGAAGAAGTATCATCAACGAGATAAACACCACTAGGAACTTTACCGTTAGAGTAAGTAATTGTAGCAACAACTCCCTGAACAAGGACTTTACTATTATTTGCTGCCCCTCTAGCGTTATTAATATTCATTGACTCATAATCATGAACATCAACATCATCTTGATGAGACACCATTTTCATTAACCAAGATTGTCCCATCTCTGGATTACCATTATATGTTTTCACAAATCCATATAAGAATACTTCATCATTCGTATATGGCTTAGTTGTTAGATCGCTATATTTTGTTGTGCCATCACTTGAATAAACGCCATAGACATATAAGTCTTTAACGCCATCAGTGATATACATTTCGCCATATGTAGGATTGCTAATGCTTTTTACTGTTCCTGTTACATATTGCTTTTCACTAGTGCCTTCTGTTCCCACTTGAGCAGCTAAAGCAACCGCTTCACTAACTGTTAAATAAGTTGGTTCAACAGGTTTTGCTGGCCCTTGATTATGGCCACACGAAGAGAGGATTAACCCGCTAAGCATTAATCCTAAGAATATCAGTTTTCTTCTTTTCATAAGAAACTCCCTATATTATTTGACACCTTTATTATAGAAGAAAAGATATTAAATTTAAGAAAAAATGTAAATTTTTTACTACGTAATAAGAGAAAATTAAAATTTTTTTAGTCAGTGTGGCACTTTTGTGACACTCACTATGCAATAATACTCGCAGAGAAGAGAGCAGATCTATGAAAACGAACTACTAAGATAGTTTAAGTAATAGACATTAAGCTTTTGACTATAGTCCTCCGTGAAAGACTAGTTAAAAACAATTTTAATGTCGAAAGTGGTCATAGTTTGTGCAATACACCTTCGGGTGTTTCCCCAAATTCTAGCAACGGGAAGGCGGGGATTTTTTATTGCTTGCAGAAGTCCGACATTTCCTTTTCAAGGAGTCGGTATACCAGCGCGACGAGGTAGCCGTTTTTAGGATTGAAGATACGG
>CACYJD010000134.1 GCA_902774655.1 uncultured Erysipelotrichaceae bacterium
TAGAACTTGCTATCTCTAAATCCAATATCTTCTGTATCGATGATATTGCATCCATAATAGACTTTATCAATATTAGCCCAAAGAATAGCACCCATACACATTGGGCATGGTTCTCCGGTAGTGTAAATAGTGGATCCACTTAAATCAAAAGTTCCAACTTTCTTACATGCTTTATGAATTGCCATAATTTCCCCATGGCAAGTAGGATCGTTATTCTTAACGACTTGATTATGTCCTTTACCAATAACGTTACCATCTTTATCAACGATGACCGCTCCGAAAGGACCGCCGTGACCAGCACGAATACCCTTACGAGCTTCGGCAATAGCCATTCTCATATATTTGTTCATATTTAAAACTCCTTGTTAATATTCTAACTTATTTCTATTTATAAAAAATAGATTAAATATTTACAAAAATAAAAGACTCGAAATGAGCCTTTTGTTCGCTTAAAGACGCTCTTCCCAAAGGGCTAGCCAAGCACTAAGACTTTAAGCATTTTGTATGTTCAACGTAAGTTTGGGAGACATACCATCACAATCCGACACCTATCCCAATAAGTCTGTCTATTGACTGCATGTCCGCTAAGACGGATTGCCTTGTGTGTGAACGTTCTAGAACCCGGGAGTCACACTTAATCAAAGAGGGGTCATCCTCAATTGAACAGTTATTTAGCTTATTAAAATAAGCATTAACGATTATAACTGTCTAAATAACCCTTGTCTATGACAACTTTTATATATGAAATGATAGAAATTTTAAAAAATATTTCACTTTTTCTCGGCATACCGATATTTTTGAATATAAATTATTGACTATTACTCCTAGGAGTAAAAGAAATACTTATATTTAAATATCTATTTGCTAATATATTGATACTCCAAAAAACATCTTCTAGATTAATGATGGTCTTTAAGATGTCTCACACTGCGTGAGTTAGATTGCTCCCACATAATTTCGGGAGCCCATAATGAAATAGGCTTATCTCGTCAACAATAAGCCTATTACTGGTGCCCAATGAGGGCACCTTTTATTAACAAAATTTTTGTTTTTTAAAAAATCTTCAATTATTTATTTCTTAATTAACCTATCAATTTATTAACGAAAAACTTAAATTTTTATATAATTTTGGTCATTTACACCTTATTTTTATTAAAGAATCTATGATATAGTTAGTTAAGAAAACTGACAATTTTATAAATTGTATACTTTAATCAAGGAGATTTCGTATGACAAAAGAAGAGAAGGAACTTAAGAAAGCCGAGCGTTTAGCTACGAAAGAAAACGCTAAGGCAAAAGAGAAAGAACTTGAAGAAAGTGAAAGAGTTTTAGCGAAGAAACGCGAAGTCGTTTATCAAGAAATGATTGCTAAACAAAAAGAATCTCTTAAGCATGAAAAGATTGCTCCTAAAGATTCTTATATTTCTTTACAACATATTAATAAAATTTATCCAAATAGAGTTCAAGCAGTCTATGACTTTAATCTAGAAATCAAACAAAAAGAATTTATCGTCTTTGTTGGACCTTCCGGATGTGGTAAATCCACAACTCTCAGAATGATCGCAGGCTTAGAAGATATCACTGGTGGTGATCTATTTATTGATCATGAATTCGCTAACGAGTTAGAACCAAAAGATAGAGATGTCGCAATGGTCTTCCAAAGCTATGCTTTATATCCACACATGACAGTCTATGAAAACATGGCGTTTGGTCTACAAATGAGACATGTTGATAAAGATGAAATCGATAGAAGAGTTCGTCACGCTGCTGAAATCCTTCAAATTACTGAATATCTCGATAGAAAACCAAAAGCTCTTTCCGGTGGTCAATGCCAACGCGTTGCCTTAGGTAGAGCAATCGTTAAAGACGCTAAAGTCTTCTTAATGGATGAACCTTTAAGTAACTTAGACGCTAAACTTCGTGTCCAAATGAGAAGTGAAATTGTTAAATTACATAACTCATTAGGCGCTACAACAATTTACGTTACCCATGACCAAATCGAAGCTATGACAATGGCGACTCGTATCGTAATTATGTCTAAAGGTGTAGTCCAACAAATCGGATCTCCTAGAATTATCTATAATCATCCCGCAAATACATTCGTTGCTAGTTTCATTGGTAGCCCAGCGATGAATATCGTTAACGCTACATACACCAAAAAAGCCATTCAATTAGGAGAAAAAGGCTCCATTAAAATTGGTAAAGATGTAGTGGAAGCTCACGATAAATTCTATAAAGGTGAGATCGAAAAAGCTCACGCTAGATTAGCAGAAATCAAAGAATTACTCGTTAAATTCGCTCTCGATGAAGATGCTAAGAAGCATAAAGGTGAAACAACCTTAACTCCTGAAGCAGTAATGCCACAAGTCGAAGCAGAAATGCTTCAAGATGAAGAAACAATTAAATTAAATAAGAATATCAAATACTTCGAAGAATGCTTAGCAGCAGAATCCCACAAGATTCTCTTTGGTATTAGACCAGAAGATGTAGTGGAAGTTGGTAAGAGTTCATTGATCAAGAATCCAAGTGATGTAATTAAAGCGACACTTACTATCGCAGAATTACTCGGTAACGAGTATTACGCTCACTTAGATTTCAACGGACAAGACTTAATTGGTAAAGTTGACGCTGAATTATTACTTGATAATGGTCAAGATATTAATGTTGTATTTAATCTCGATAAATACTCATTATTCGATGATGTTACAGGTAAAAACATCAACCCATACGTCGAGAAATAATTATTAATTAACTAAAAAACTAGCAGGCCAAGCGACCTGCTAGTTTTAGTTTGCTTAAGCTACTTAATTATCTTTGATAACTACTTCGCCATTATCGTAGTCCACTAAATACTTTTGTTTAGTGTTAACTT
>CACYJD010000135.1 GCA_902774655.1 uncultured Erysipelotrichaceae bacterium
ACCTAGTCTAGAAAGATTAGGAACTCCAACAGTAATCATAAAGAATATAAAGGCTAGTTCAAAAATTAAAAATAGAACGCCTTTTGCGACTTGTTTATTTAGTAATTGGGCAAAGCCCATAACCAAGAAGTTTAATCTAGTCTGCCAATTGCCCCTTTTCATCGCGTCGATTAAGACAGCAAATGGCCTTAATATGCCATTTCCTAATTTAGTAAAGAAATGAGGAATACCTTTAAAGAAAGAAGCTATTCCTTTACCAATAGCAACAAAAAAGGATAAAAATTTGACTAGGAACCTACGTGGTTTTGACAATGATAAATATTCGATTGTAGTCATATTATTCTAAAGGGGGCTAGAAAACACTAGCCCCGTATTTTATTAATTAAATTATTTTGATGATTTAATAGCGGTGTTCATGGTGACGAGTTCGGTGTTGTACCGTCTAATGATCTACCATCTTTAATCCAACCTTTAACTGTTGTCATAAAGTCTGTTGGTGCACTCCAAACTTTACCTGGAACAGCTGTTTGAGCAACTGCAAATTCGCTTTGAGCCTTAATAGCTTTGAAGTTTGCATCTGCTTGAATTGTTTCAGTTTCTTGAAGAGCCTTTAATGTTGGCATAACGTTAAATTCGTTATATCTGGATAATTGAACTTCACTGCTTGTTAAATATTTAGCAACTTCTTTAGCAAGAAGTAATCTATCTTTATCACCAACACTTCTTTGTGGGTTAACACCATAAAGTTTATATCCTAAGAATGAAGCAATATTTTTTGTTTCATCACCAACAGTCACTGTTGGAAGTTTTGTACATGCAAAATTCGCACCCATGCTTCTCTTATATGCAGCATGGTTCCAGGAACCGTCAACTGTTGCAATTGCTTTGTTTGCTGGAATTGGTGCAACTTGAGCAGATGTAAATTTGGTATTTTCTAATTCAGATAATTGAATAAGAATCTTGGCGGCTTTAACGGCGTTTTCGTTATCAAAGTCAGCTTCAACGTTACTAATACCACCACCACGGTTGAATGTAACTTGGTATCTATTACCAAATGACATAAGAGCACCGAAGCCGTAATAAGCTGTGTTGATATCATAACTTAGCATATGATCAGCATCACATTTTGCTAGGATACCTTCTAATGTTTGAACATCTGTCTCATTTAAAACAGACTTATCGTAATATAGATAATAGCCATTATCTGCAGCGTATGGATAACCAACATATTTAACATGTTTTGCGTATGTATCCATGACATCTTCACCAATAGTTTGTTTATATTCAGCGAGAGTTTCTGCGTCCAAATCAGCTAAGCAACCATTTGTGTATAAGTCTTTAATCTTATCACCCGCAAATGCGTATACATCTGGTCCTTTTTTCCAGTCTGGAACTTCACTATCGACTTTATTTTCTTCGTAGTCAACGACTTCAAATTTAACTTTGTCAGCACTATTTCTTTTGCTATTGAAGTCTTCTAATCTAGCGGCTAACCATTCATGTTGTTTGGATGGACCACTAACTGTGAGAGATAATTCTTTAACTTCAGGAGTACCTCCGCCTTCGCCGCCTTCACCACAGCTTGCTAATGAACCGGCAAGGAGTAAAGTAGCTAATAAACCAATACTTTTAGTTAATTTAATATTCATTATTCTGCCTCCCTAAATTGGTTTTTTATTTATTAATAATGGAGTTACTATTAACTAGTTAATTCCATAATTATCTAACGTAACGAATTACTTATTATTTGCAAATTTAATGTGTTTGTGAGTAATATTGTTTCTATGATTGATAACAATGAATTGCTCTACTTAAGAAAAATTAAGTTTTTTAGATTAGGATGCATATTCGTATGCTTCCTATTATTTGGTTTTATTGGGTTTTTAATTTATAACGCTGTCAATAGCCAATTCGATGAACTATGGATGCATCTAGTAGCTTTATTATCTATGGAAGCTGCTTTAATTATTGAGATTATTATTAACTTCAAGAATCTGAAGAAAGATCTATTCTTCTATCCTGTAGCTTTTAATGATGATGAGCACACGATCAATAAGATGGCTTTTATCTTTATGGTTGTTGTGACATCAATTGGTTTTATACTAAGTGCTTTATTTATTATTCTTTATTTAATTAACAATATAAGTGCTTATCTGGTATTAATTCCTATATCTTTATTCTTATTTATACACGCGTTAATGTTTGTCGTGTACACTCTTATGAATAAAGGTAAAGAATTTGATGTAAGAGACTTAATTAAATAAGCAATAACGGAAACCCGTTGAAGTTATCGCAGGGTTTCCTTTTTTTATAGATAATTATTTAAGAACTGTGACTTCAATACCAGTAATTCTTCTATTGCCTGAAGTACCACCAATTGTGAATACAACAGATAGTTCTTCGCCAGTCCAATCTGGGCTTTCAAATGTACCTTGACCAGCAGTAATTGGATTCGAACCATCGCTAGAGCCAAATACTAGTGTAATTTTAACAATCTTATATTCGGAGCTAACTGTAATAGTATTGCTACCATAGCATCTAATAGCTGATCCGGATGTGTAGTATTTTGGAGCGTTGCTATTTGTGCCTTTATCAAATGTAACAGTGAAATTTTCACCTTTAGCACTTGCAATGGCTTGTTGATTTTCATAGCCTTGAGCAGTGAAATCAATAGAAGTTTTAACTTCTTCTAGTACTGGGGCTGGTGCTTCTGCAACAAATAAGTAACATTCAATTACAGAGAAATCAACAATAGTTACATCAAATTCGGCAAGACGGTGTTCGTCTTCGTTGAATTGACCATCTAAAATTTGTCCATCGGTTTCATCCCAGAACATAAATCCGTTATAAACATAACCTTCGGCAGCAACAAACTTAATGTGAGCTTTTTCTCCAACTTCGCCTTTGGCAGGCATAACTGAAGCTTCCATATCAAGACCGAATAAATCAAGTTTATCAAGTGAACCGTTTGTGCAGTAATACTTAATATCTCTAAATTCTCTGGCTACTGGTGTTTCACCATGAGCAACGAGCGTGAAGCTGACGACTTTGTTCATTTCGTCATATTCAACTGCGAAATCATAGCTACCAGCAACTAAGATGTTGATATTTCCACCTTTATCAGCAATCTTTGTGCCATCAACTTTATTTCGAACTTTATATTCACCACCTTCGACTAAATCAGTGGTTAATGTATAAAGACGTTTGGATTCATCTTTAACAAATGGGGTGTCTGGAGTAGTAACTCCTTCAACTGGATTACCCCAGTTATTGTTAGAACCGACTAAACCAACTTTTTCGTATGCTGGTTTTTCGGATGGTTCGACTTCTTCAACAGAAACGCTAATTGTTAAAGCATTTGGACCTTCTGCAGGAATGACAACTGTAAATGTATAGTTACCATTCTTTAATGCTTCGTAGTTAGGATCATCGTCTGCTGTGGCAGCGACATTAACATCATCAACTAATGCAGCATATTTTGCTGGGCCAAACCATTCAATTTGTTTAGAACCATCATCAAAGTGAGATAAGACTGTGACTTTGAATGCTTGTCCTAATTCCATTGCGACGACACCAGTATATGTACCACTTAAGGCAACATCGCCTGTTAAGTGACCATTACCTTCAACGTCATCGTTTTGTGGAGCCCAACCATTAAATGCACCTAAAACGTTAACAGAATAACCTAATTTTTGAATATCAAGGTCAGCTGTCTTTGTTAATGTAATAGGAGTGGCTGCGACTGATAAATCGAGATCGACAGTGTAAATACCACCGAGTTCAATCTTAATGTTTGCTCCGCCTTCACCGCTATAGCAGTTTGCAGTACTGGCTTCTTTGTTAACTTTACCAGCTTGGAGTTGTCCTGCCCAGTCATGTTCTTTAATGACTTGGAATTCAAGACCTTCCTTCATGGTAACGCCAGCGATTGAATAATGGATACCATCTTCTGTTGCTAATTTGTAAGTATCAGAATTTGGGTTCCATTGATCACCTGTACCTGCATCAACTGATGGATCAAATGAACCAACGAGTGTCCAGGTATCAAATGCTGCGCCTTCTTCTCTCCATGCAGCGTAAATTGTGGTGTCAGCAAGGATAGGTGCTGTAAAGTCAAACGCTGTTACGGCAGCTTCTGTTGTACACCATTGAACGAATGTCCAGCCCGACCATTGAGGATCTTCAGCTGGTTTGGCGACTTTCTCGCCTTTTACTACTTCTACTACTGTAGCAGCAGGTGATGTTGCTGTTTCATCAAAGGTTTCGTAGTTGTAGTCGAAAGTAACTTTGACTTTTTCTTCGGGCTCTGGTTGAGGTGTTGGTTTTTCACCACAAGAAGCTAAGCCCAATGCCAAAATACTTCCTAAGAATAATTTAGAAAATTTATTCATATTCTCTCTCCTTTGTATAAATTTTACTGCAAAGGAAATTCGTTCTTCAAGAATAAAAACTAAAGTTTTAAATGTCGTAATTAAATAGATTATTTATATACTTTGTATATAAATAAAATTTCAAGTATTTTTTATATTTTTTTAATATATAAAATAAGGAAAATAAAAATTAAAAATTTTTTATAAAAAAATATAAAAATTATAAAAACAGGGCCGTTTTCGACCCTGTTTTAGTAATATTTTATTACTCAATTAGTTTGAGAAAACAATGGTGCCAAATTTAGGGAGTATATAACTATTACCTAAATTAGCTTTATCTCCATAAGAGACGTATAAGACTTCTTTTCCAGTAAGATCAATTGCGATATCTTCAGCGATTGAACCATTACCGAAATAAGCTTCAATTGTCTTATCGCCACTAACGTATGATGCGTGGATTACACCAGCTACTGATGTTGTATCAACTGTTACGTTTGTGGAAACAGCGGATTCACCATAATGTAAGCAACTTAATGTTTGTTTAAGGTGAATTAATTCGACATATCTATCAAATAAGTCTTTATGATCAACCTTTAACTCATAATTGAGTTCGTTAGTCTCATAAGAAGCGTTATAAGAGTTCTCACTTACACGTGGATTACCTTGTGTATCAGTGTATGGCTTAGTTCTTAAGAACTCTTCACCAGCGAGCATGAAGGAAGTACCTTCGGACATCATAACGATGGAGTTAGCGAGTAAGTTCATCTTCTTAATCATTGCTTCATCAGTGATACCAGCGACTAAAGCTCTATCGTGGAGAGTGTAGTTATCGTGACATGTAAAGTAGTTAAC
>CACYJD010000136.1 GCA_902774655.1 uncultured Erysipelotrichaceae bacterium
GATCCTCTTGTTTTTGCAAGTGGAACAAAATCATTTATTGAAGGTCTTAAAAAAGCAAATCTTAGAATCACCACTGAAGTTGACAACAATGCTGATGTAATTTTAATGGGCTATGATACTGAGCTTAATTATCAAAAACTAACTAATCTATGTATCATGCTAAAGAACAAAAATACCCCATATATTGCCACCAATCCAGATTTGGTGTGTCCTGTTAACTTTGGTTTTGTACCTGATTGTGGCTCAGTCGCAATCATGCTAAAGAACGCTACTGGAAGAACTCCAACATATATTGGGAAGCCAGAACCAACAATGATAAATCTTGTGTGTGAGTCTCTTGGTTATTCAAAAGAAGAAACTGTTGTTATTGGTGATAGACTTTATACCGATATTGCTTCTGGAAACAATGCGCATGTTGATACAATCTGCATGCTTTCTGGAGAAGCAACATTAGAAGATTTAGAAAATGATAAGACTAATGTTCCAACTTACATCTATAAAGATATTCGCGCATTAGTTAATCAGTTAAAAAACGCTAAATAAATATAAAAAAAGACCATATAGTCCACTATTTGAGACAAATGGTCTTTTTAATTTACTTAGTTAATTATTAAAGTTAGACCTTGGAAAGCCAAAGCTACAACAAACGCCGCCATTCCAAAAGCTATAAATACAGGAATTAAAAATTCAATTCCTTTCATTTTTACATTAACATTTGGAAAAATCTTTTTATTCATTGGAAGTGCGAATCCAAACATGAATACTACACCACCAACAATTCCGAAGAGAAGTAGAGCTAAGCCAAACCCAAAGGCATTTTCAGCATAGTTCATTAATAATGACCCAACCATAGATAACGAGAACATCAAAAATCCTAAGCCGCTAAAAAGAACCATTTTCAATAAATTTTTTCTATAGTTTGGCTGATCTCTAAAATTCTCAGCAGTTAAAGGCATATTGTCTTGAGACATTCCTTGAGGAATAGGATTTACATTATTGTTGTAATTAACATTATTTACATTATTGGATAATTGAGCGCCACAATTAGAGCAAAAAGATGCGCCATCAGGAAGTTCTTGGCCACAATATGGACATTTCATAATCATCATCTCCTTTATTAAAGTATAGTTCAGAAAAAATATTGTAACAATCGATATTAATAAATAAAACCCCATAAAGGGGTAATTAATTCATGGTCGAGGCAGAGAGATTCGAACTCTCGACCCCTTCGTCCCGAACGAAGTGCGCTACCAAGCTGCGCTATGCCTCGAAAAAATGGTCTATAAGCCAAGACCAAATTCAAACAACGACATTTGTTCAGTTTCACCTAAATCATTAAGCGCACCAATTTCTTTTAAGTCGTTGATATTTGTACCGGATAATTTAGTACGTTTAGAGAGATTTTCAATACTAGTGAATTCTCCATCTTTTCTTGCTTCAATTACACTTTCGGCAGCACTTTCGCCTAAACCATCAATAACAATAAATGGTGGGATTAAAGCTTTATGCTCTTCATCTACAACAAACTCAGTTGCTTTAGACTTATATAAATCGACATTCGCAAATGTAAAGCCACGTTCTTCCATTTCAATTGCGACTTCAAGCATCTTGAAAATATCTTTTTCTTTAGGCAATACTTTTTCACCTTTAGTGTTTTTCTTACGTTTTATCTCTTCGTATCGACGAGTCAAACCATCGAGTCCACCAAGCATTGCTTTAATATCATATTGTTTACATCTAGCAGTAAACCAAACAGCGTAGAAAACAAGTGGATAATATAACTTAAAGTAACCAACACGTACCGCCATAGTAACATATGCAACAGCGTGGCCTTTAGGGAACATGTACTTAATTTTATTACATGAATCTATATACCATTGAGGTACATTATTAGCTTTCATGAGCTCTTCATGTTCTGGTTTAACCTTTCTACCTTTACGAACATCTTCCATGATTTTGAATGAAATATCGCTAGGAAGTCCCTTCTTTATGAGATAAGTCATAATATCATCACGACATCCAATAACTTCACGAATAGTACAAGTTCCATTAAGAATTAAATCTCTGGCGTTATTATTCCAAACGTCAGTACCATGAGATAAACCAGAGATAATAACCAAATCTGCGAATGATTTTGGTTGAGCATCGCAAAGAGTATCTTGAGATGTATCAGTACCAAATTCAGGTAAACCTAACGCCCCAGTTCTAGCATGTAAATAGTTGCCCTTACGATTAAGAGCTTTATCGCTTGTAAATAATGAAATAACCTTTGTGTCGTTAAGTGGAATATCTTTAACATCTAGATGCGCCATTTCTTGCATAAGTCTTAAAGCAAGAGGGTCAACGTGTCCTAATAAGTCTAGTTTTAAAAGGGCATCATGCAAGGCAGTATAGTCAAAGTGAGTTGTATACCAAGACGAGTCTTTATTATCAGCAGGATATTGAATTGGAGTGAAATCATAAATAGATAATCCTTTTGGAAGGACCATAATACCACCCGGGTGTTGACCTGTTGTACGTTTAACATCAACAAGGTGAGATGCTAAATACGCTATATTTTGTGAAGGGATTGTTGAAGGATCAATTCCTTTTGATTCATAGTAACCTCTAACGTAACCAAATGCAGTTTTATCAGCAACAGTTTCAACAGTTCCCGCTCTAAAGACGTTATGTTCACCGAAAACAACTTTAGTGTAATCGAAAGCTCGCTGTTGATAATCACTTGGGAAGTTAAGGTCAATATCAGGAATCTTATCACCGTTAAATCCTAAGAATGTTTCAAATGGAATATTTTGGCCATCCGCAACCATCTTAGTGCCATGTTTACAATGTGGGCATCTATAATGAGGTGGAAGAGGGTTAACTTCAGTAATGCCAAACATAGTGGCAGCCAAAGAAGAACCAACGGATCCTCTACTACCAACCATGTAACCATCTTCATGGGCCTTACTAACAATTCTATTTGCAATATAATAAGTAACGGAATAACCGTTTCCAATAATACCGTTTAATTCTTTTTCAAGTCTTTGCTCTATGAATTCAGGGAGAGGATCTCCATATAATTCATGAGCATTTTTATATACTGTTTCACGTAAAATTTCTGGTGAACCTTCAATTACTGGTGGATGCAAAGTTTTTTGAATAGGAGATAGGTTCTCCACTAAATCAGCAATTTTATTGGTGTTTGTTACAACAATTTCATAGGCTTTTTCTTCGCCCAAGAAACTAAACGCATCAAGCATTTCTTGAGTACTTCTAAAATGTTGATCAGGTGCAGGACCAACTTTATTTCTGCTTAGTGGGTGAGGTTTACCTCCAACCGCTAATGCAGAGATATAAACATCACGTGTAATCTTATCGTCTGGATCTTTATAGTGAACATCACCGGTAGCGACAACTGGTTTGCCTAATTCGTCGGCAGCTTCAATGATGTCCTTAATGTATCTTTCAATTTCTTCAACATTGTCTACTGCACCGATATGAATTAAATGTGAGTAATTTGCTGGTGGTTGAACTTCTACGTAATCATAGAACTTCATCGCGTTAACCAAATCTTCTTTGCTTCTAGTTCTAGCAATATCAAAGATTTCACCATTAAAACATGCCGTTCCTAATAATAAATGTTCTCTTCTAAGAGCAATCTCTCTTTTTGGGGTCTTAGGGACGTCCGCTAAATAAGTAATGTGTGATAACGAAATGAGTTCATATAAATCATGTAAGCCCTGTTTATCTTTACACAAGGCAACAACATGGTCAGAACGTAAATGTTTAAGCATTGTTTCATTAACTTTAATATTTGCTAAATCGCTATGCTTTAACTCAAAATTATCTTTAAGAAGTTTGTTTAGCATAGCTAACCATACTTCATTTAAAACTTTAGCATCGAAGTCAGCTCGGTGAGCCTCGTCTTCGTTATAAGTCATTATTCCAAGGTTTCTAGCAAGAGTTCCTAATCTATGAATATTGTTCTCAGGGAACATGTATCTAGATAAAGATAGTGTATCAATAGCAGGGTTTGCTAAAGGTTCTCTGTTTAATCGACGTAAAGCTTCATTGATAAAACCAACATCGAATGTAATGTTGTGTGAAACGATAATTGAATCTTGGAAAACCTCTAAAATTCTATCTATTGCATCCTCAATTTTAGGAGCGTCCTTAACCATTTCATCCGTGATCCTGGTCTTTTTTTGGACTTTTACTGGAATTGGCATCTCTGGATTAATGAAGAAATCAATTTGTTGAGTAATCTGTCCACCTTCAAAAACAACCGCACCAAATTCAGTAATTCTATCATAACGGGTAGATAAGCCTGTTGTTTCTAAGTCGAACACAACATATCTAGCTCTAGAAAGTTCGATATCTTTAGGATTAAGTGCAAATGGTAGTTCGTCATTAACCATGTAAAGTTCACAGCCATAAATCATTTTAATATCTGCTGCTTTTGCAGCGGATTGTGCTTCTGGATACGCTTGAACAACACCGTGATCAGTCAAAGCAATAGCTTTATGGCCCATATTCTTAGCTAAAGCAACATAATCTTTAATGGAAGTTACACCATCCATGACAGACATCTTAGAGTGAAGATGTAATTCTACCCTCTTAACAGGTGCGTCATCTGTTCTAAGTGCTGGAGGAGGAATAAGTTCCAACATTCTAACATTTATATTTAGTTGATGAGTGAATTTATCTTGCTCAGCGTAGCCTTTAACTCTAGCGTACATGCCATTCTTTAAAGACTGTAGTAAATCACCACTCATATTTTCATTTTCAATAGCTTTTAGGGCAATACCTATGCCTTTTTTGCCAATTCCAAAGACCAAAAGTGTCTTGCCACCTTTAATAGTCTTAGGTTTATCTATACCAAATAGTTCACCATCGATATCAATGTTGCCACTATCCTCTTTAATATCATTGAAATCATCAATAACTTGGAATGGGAGTTTATCTCTCCAAGAATCTCCACCATTACTTCTTTGGAATGATTTGTAGTTCTCAAAACTTTGTTTGCGTTTAGCTTGTGCAGCCTTACGCTCTTTTTCCATACGTTTAAGATTTGCTAATAAATCATCAGCATTTTCTTCTTCGAATTGTTTAACTTCTTCTTTAGCAACTTCCTCGCGTTCTTCTTCAGATTGATAGACAGAATTTGAGTCGTTTACTGAGTCATCAGTTTCATTTGAGGCGACTTCTCGCGCTTTATTTGTGATTTCTTCAATCTCTTCTTCACTATATTCTGGCTTCTTAATCTCTTCGTTTACGATTGAATCC
>CACYJD010000137.1 GCA_902774655.1 uncultured Erysipelotrichaceae bacterium
CATTATCATAAATATCAGAAGTGCTAGTTTTTAACGCATTATCATTAGATGTATTACCGATATAATAACCAGATTTAGATTGAATTGAAAAAGTCGAAGAACTAATTGAAAATGTTTTTCCGGCTAATGATTCTGAGTAAGCTATATAACCATTATCTATTGATACACTAACTTTGTTAGCAACTGCATCTAAAGTAGTGAGTGAACCATCAAAAGCAACGTTTTGATTTTCACAAACGATTAGATATTCGCCAGTAGTTAAATCACTATCAGTAGTAACTTTATAAAAACCATCTCCAGTAGGATCAACTGGTTCTGGTGGAACAACTTTTTCTGTAACAGTTATTGTCTTAGTAACACTTGACTCACCTGCACAAGTGGCTGTAATTGTTACACTACCAGCGGTGACACCATAGACGTCAACTGTGTTTCCAGTTGCAGTTGCAAGTTTACTGTTTCCAAATCCAACAGATCCTGTTCCTGTTTGAGTCCAAGTGATTGTATCGCTTTGGCTACAAGATGTAGATAAAGTAATCTTTGAATCTACTTCAACACTACTATCACCAGCTATAGGACTTAATGTATGTACAACTGGTTCTGGAGGTACTTCACCACCAGACTCAGCAACTTTATGATAAATTTGATATGTTCCCTGCGTTGCTGCATATGTTTTCCAACGTGGGGAACTAGCATTATAAGATAAATAGTTTGAACCGCCCATAATCTCGGCACTACTACCAACAGAGGTTATCGACCAAGTGGTTGTCCCACTTCCATCATTAAGATTTGTTCCCGTATAGCCTAAAAGGTTACCTGTTAAAGACATTCTAAATGTATACGAATTGCCATTTTTAGTGAGCGTAAATGGATTTGCGCCCTCTGGGAGTTCATCAATCTTGTGATCTGAAATAGTTGCACTAACAGCAGTCAAATATGAGCCACTTAACGCGCCATTTACATTAGAAGCCGCTTCAGAAACAAAGATATAGTCATCTCCGCTAACTAATTGGGAAGTATATGAAACTAGTTCCCAATCATATCCTGCAGGAACCTCTCCTCCTTCAGTCCAATAATCCTCCCCAACGTTGACAGTCATATAAGCTTCATCAACACCAGTATCATCAGGAATAAAACCAATAGTTGTTGTTCCTTCTCCAACCGCTGTAACTAAGCCACTAGCTTCGTCGACTGTTGCGATGTTTTCATCATTTGACATGAACAATCCATCTTTATTAGAGGCTTCTTCAGGTTCAAAATTTACTGTTAATTGAAGTTCATCACCAACGCTTAAATTTCTTTCGCTAGGTGAAAGAGATACAGATTCAAGTGCTGTATCTGTTAATAGTGAAGTGATATCGACGCGACCAAAACCATATGTTTTATCCCATCCACTATTGCCCATGTCATAAGAGGAATCAAATAATTTTTGTTCTATTTGTTCGTGATTTAAGTCTGGAAACTTTGCTCTTGCTAGTGCAATAGCACCAGCAGTTAATGGACATGCAAAAGATGTACCTTGTGTTTCATAATAAGTTGTATCTTTTAAGTTCCCAGATGATTTGGGACCAGTTTCAACATTAACATTAGCTGTGTGAACATATCCAGGCGCCATTACATCGACGTTATTTTCTGTATATTGTGTATCGCTTGTTAAATTGAAATTTGAAAATCCCGCTGCAGTTAATGAGGATTTTCTGCCTAAAGCACCTACGCCTACAACACCTGTATTACATGCAGGATATGATTTATGATCTGTCTTCTCATTTCCTGCAGCAGCAACTACAACGACATCTTTGCTATGAGCATAAGATATGGCGTTTTCTAATTCGTCTGCTACCACAGAAGAACCAGATTGTTGTTTATTATAGCCATCTATAAATGTTTCAGCATATGCGCCTAAAGACATATTAATAACATCTGCACCATTATTAGCGGCGTAGCGAATAGCAACATCTAAAGAAGTGAAATAAAAGTCACATCTAATAATTAATAAATTAACTTTTGGCGCAATGCCCCATCCGCCTACACCATTAACTGCAGCGCCTATGCATGCTGCAGATGCAGTACCGTGCGAATAGTATTCATCATATTCTTCATCGTAAGTATTGGTATCATGTGCATTTTTAATGCCAACATCAGTTTTAACACTAGAAGTATAATACCCACCGCTAGAATCATGAATATAGCAACTTTTAGGATCTAAAATTGAATAATTTAAAACATTACTCGCATTAATGCTTACATTTTTAGCGTCGGCAGTTAAAAAATCTTCATGGTAAATATCAATACCAGAGTCAATTACCGCAACTGTAACAGCTTCCCCACTTGTTGTTTCACCACGATAATTCTTCCACGAATCGCCAATGGTCATTGCTTGGAAATTCATTGGATAAACTGTGCTATAAAGTGGTTCGCTACTTATGTCACTTGAAGAATAGCGATCAGCAAATGGTGTGGCTCTAATACCACCCCAATTTTTCTCTTCTTCTTTAGGATTACTTGCTTTAAAAAAATTATCTCCAATGACGGAGGCACTACCAATAGCTAAAAAACTTGTAGCAGTTATTGTAAACAAAAGTTTCTTTAATAAATTCATAATCGTTATTAATAAATATAAAACTTTGATTGTTTTTATACAATTCAAGTTTGCTACAGAGTAATAAAAAAGTCCCAAATAAGGGACTATATATTGGTTTTTTGATTAATAGTTCAATCAAGAATATCAATCAACATTAGATATTTGATATTCAAACTATCCTCAGTTGCAGAATAAAGAGTTAGGGCTACTGGTCTTAAATTTCCATCCTT
>CACYJD010000138.1 GCA_902774655.1 uncultured Erysipelotrichaceae bacterium
TCCTTTCTTAGAGGATGAAAACAATTGTCCTTATCAATATAAAATTCAATATCCGGATTCGCTATGTAAATATTTTCTTCATTTGGTAAAAATGCAAGCGAACCAGAACCAGGAGTAATTTGATAATGAGCATAGATACAATTAGGACGAGAATCGTAGATATGATTAATTTTAGTAGTGCTTGAATCATCGAAATAAAGAGTTAATTTGTCCCCAACAAGAAATTTTTTAATTTCCTTGTAATGATTAGAAATACTATAAATTTGATAATCATTTAAATTAAAATTTTCAATTGATGTAAAGAATGAAACTTTATTTGTTTGTGTGTCATCAAATGATGCTTCAATGATTGTATTTTTTGATGGTAAAGAATCATTAAATCTACAGGAGGAAATACAAATTAAATCTAATAACAATATAAGAAAAATTTTATTTTTCATTAATTAACTCCTAAATAAATTTTTAATTCTCCAATACAAATGCGTCCTTTGTTTCGGTCGGTTGCAACAGATTCATTAATATAATTGGATAATCAAACTATCTATGGATGGCGTGGAATGCGATACCCAAAGTATCTGGTCCACAGTGAGCGCCAGCGGTTGGATTAACTTCGGTAAAGATAATGTTTAACTTATTGTTAAATCTAGCTTGAAGTTGATCTGCAACACCTTTCGCTAAATCAAGTGCATCAGCGTGACCAACTACCACTTCATAATCTTCGATATGATCTTGTAATTCTTCTACTTTAGCGAGTAAGACATCGATTGCTTTTTTACGACCAATAGCTTTTGAGAAGCTAACCATCTTACCTTCTTCGTTCATGTAAATGAGAGGTTTAATGCCAATAAGAGTGCCCATAACAGCACTTACACCAGTGACACGGCCACTCTTAGCGAAGAATTTAAGATTATCAGCGTAGAAATAAACAGCGTATTTTTGAACGTTTTCATTACCTACTTTAATAATTTCTTCTAAAGACTTACCGGCTTTATACATTTCTCCGATAACTCTACATTGAATGTAGGAAAGAATTGTAATTGCCTTAGTATCGATTGTGAAAACTTTTCTATCAGGATATTTCTTATTAAGTTCTTCTAAAGCAAGTCTCATGACGTTAAAAGTACCACTCATAGCGGCGCTAAAATGAACATATAGAACATCCTTTCCTTCTTTGAAGGATGGTTCAAAATAGCCTTTATATTTTTCTATAGATAAAGTAGATGTTGTGGCTAATTTACCTTTTCTAAGTTCATCATAGAATTCCTTATCGTTAAACTTCTCCCAGTCTTCATATGGGAAATATTCTTTACCTTCACTAGTTGTGTAAGGCATAGAGATAAGTTTAGCACCATAAGAATCCGCTAATTCTTTTGTAATATCACAGTCTGTATCAAAAAATAAATCAAACATAATTTTCTCCTTAAATGCGTGAATTTTATATTCACAGCGAATATGATTATACTATAAACGAGGTAAAAAGAATGTATAAAATTATCGTTGATGCCTTTGGAGGAGATAACTCCCCTATTGCTAATATTGAAGGCTCAGTAGACGCTATAAATAAAATTAAAGATTTATACATCATCCTAATGGGTGATGAAAACATCATTAAAGAAGAACTTAATAAACATAAATATGACAAATCTAGACTAGAAGTTATCCACGCTCCTAGTGTAATTAGTTGCGATGAGAACCCAACTTTTGCTACTTTCCATAAGAAAGATAGTTCACTGATGATGTCACTAGATAAACTTAAAAATGATCCTGAAGTAAGTGGCTTAGTTTCACTATCTTCCACTGGTGCTCTACTTGTAGGAGGAGTCATCAAAATAGGAAAGATTAAAGGTGTTCTTAGACCTGCTTGCTGTCCATTACTCCCTACGATGAATCACGAAATTGTCGCAGTGTGTGACTCAGGAGCGAATGTTGATTGTTCAAAAGAAGAATTATTGCAATTTGCAGTTATGGGATCTACATATCTAAAGACTGCGTATAATATCGAATCTCCTCGAGTAGCCCTACTTAATATCGGAGTGGAAGAAATTAAAGGAGATAACCTTAGAAAAGAAACATATCCTTTATTAAAGGAAAGTAATCTAATTAACTTTGTAGGTAATATGGAATCTAGAGACTTACTAAGCGGTAAATATGACTTAGTGGTCGCGGATGGATTTGCTGGTAATGTTTTAATTAAAGCTACCGAAGGTACCTCTATTGAATTACTTAAACTACTTAAGAAGACATTTATGAGTTCATTTAAGAATAAACTTGGCGCGGCTCTTCTTAAAAGTGATATCTATAAGATTAAAGACTTCATGGACCCTAATAACTACGCGGGCGCGTTATTATTAGGATTAAATAAGATAGTAATTAAAGGTCATGGTTCTAGTAACGCTAGAAGTGTTTATGAATCAATTAAACAAGCTTACTATCTAGCAAAAAACAACTTCATCGAGAAGTTGTCTAATGATATATCTGAGATAGTGAGTCAATAACTATTGGCCTAAATGATTCTTAATTAAATCATGAGTAATCTCTGCTAGCTCGCTAGCGGAGATTTTTTCATATTCTTCTTTTTGATAAACCTTAAGAATATCAAGATAAATATGCGTTCTTCTCCAGGGAGAATTCTTCTTAACTTCATTACTTCCTCTAATGGCCATAACCACGAGTGGGCAACCTGTTTTATAAGGAATCTTGAAGGTTAATGGATGGAATTCACCCATAACACCACTCTTGCTTCTAGTACCTTCAGGTGC
>CACYJD010000139.1 GCA_902774655.1 uncultured Erysipelotrichaceae bacterium
TTTGAATATTATTGGTAACGTTATTGACGCTTATGAACTCATTTAATTTGTTCGTATATACTAATCGAGCATCAACATGCCATAATCTAACACCTGATTCGCTTGGACCTTTAGGATAAACACCGCAGTAAGAATATTTCGAATCAAATTCGTTTAATCTTGTTGGCGAATAATATTCAAAAAGGAAATACTCATCAAACGGTGAAGCAAATGAATGATTCGAGACTAACAATAAATCATGGTTCTCAACGAATTTATTTAATGTAACTGAATAACTATCCTGCTTGCTCAAATCCACAACATATGGATTCGCCCACCCTAACGCGAATATCGAATAAGGATCATGGTTACCGACATCATAGTCTCCCATTGAAAAACCTGCACATGGTGAAGTTAATCGGGAATAATCATAATAATCTTCAAGCCCAAATACGTGACCCATCTCATGGATAAACGTATGAGTATCTACGAAACAATGCGTTGTGTCACCAGATCCATAATGAGTGATATTACCCTTGCTATATAGGAACGAATAACTCGCCCAAACATACACATTAAGGCTAGGTTCTTGGATATTTCGTTTATTTTGAACCCAATCACAATAAGCCCACATATTCTTTCCAGCTTCTGGATTACTCGCATAGTCTGGGGCGGCGTAAACCAAAATAACTCCATCAATATGGCCATCACTATCAGCATCAAAATCTTTTAGTGTGTTGTTAGCAAAGTTTGTTTTATACCAATTAGTAGCATCTTTAACTAAATTGACCGAAGCATCTTTTGAATCGTAATAAAGTTTTGATGATCTTCCACAATCATACCAATCACTAACGGTAACATTTACTTCAAGAAGACCTTTTGATTCTTCTTCGTAATATGTCTTAACACTTTGCCAGCCACTTGCGGCCTTTGTGCCTAAAAAAGCAATTTCAATATCGTTATAAACTCTGTCTTTATTCTTTTCAGAAATATAGTTTTGTGAGTCACTGAACCATGTTGGAATAACAAGGAAGTGAGTTTTTCCAATTGATGGTGCAAAATTGGTGCCATAGTAACTATTAAGACCTATATCTTTGTAAGTTTTATTGCCCTCAGATCTATGTGCAATTTCTTCTTCAATAACATTAACATTAATAGACTTTGAAAAACCATCAACTGTAGCTGTAACAGTAGCATTGCCAATGGAATAACCCTCAAGAAGTCCACTATTTGAGACTTTTAAGACGTTATCATCGCTGCTAGCGTAGGAAATCTCTCTTCCACCTATAGCCTCACCATTACTAGAATAAGCATTAGCGAGAATCTTGGTGCTTTCCCCAACTTTTAAAGTGATGTTTTCATCAGAAACTTCAATATAACTTGTCTTTAAAGGTTCATATACAAAATAACCTCTTTCTCGACCGCAGCTAGTCAATAAAGTAGTGATTAATGCTAATAAAAGAACCTTATTTGCTTTTTGCATAATAAGGTTATTATACATATATTTTTCAAGAAAAAAAGAATAACCCCGACGTTATTCCTTTTATACAAATTAATGGTGGATGCTACAGGGCTCGAACCTGTGACCTTCTGTACGTCAAACAGATGCTCTCCCAGCTGAGCTAAACATCCAAACTGGGTACGTTCTTGTGCGAACGCTTAATTATTATACATACTATGAATTATTTTTCAAATACTATTTTATAGAACGGACGTTCATTAATTAAAAATCCACACCTCTACGGATGTGGATTATTCACCTACATGGTGCCGACTATCGGAATTGAACCAACAACCTACTGATTACGATTCAGTTGCTCTGCCAGATTGAGCTAAGTCGGCATCAAGAAGTATTATATAGAGTTTTCTAAAGAAATTTTATTCTTTTTCTTCTTTTATTTGAGAATTCTCTAATTTAGTTCCAATAAAATATGTTAACACGCCTAGAATTAAGGCAAATGCGATTGGACTAATTGAAATAAACTTACTAGCAGCATAAATTGGGCTACTTTCATCTACTAGACTAAATAGATATGGAATCTCTAGAGCTAATGAACCAATACCTGTAACAAGAATTACAGATAATGTATATAGATTCTTTCCTTCTCCGATATCTAAACCTTGAATCATTCTTAAACCACTGACAGCAATGAAACCATATAATGCAAGGCACATACCGCCCATTACACAACTTGGAATTGTTTGTAAAACTGCTGTAATTGGAGTTAAGAAAGATAAGCCAATGCAGAAGAAACAAGCCAAGATTATAGTTCTAATTGATGCGTTTTTACTAATTGCAACACATCCAACAGACTCACCATATGTTGTGGTTGGGCAAATACCAAATGCAGTACCTGCGATAGCACCAACACCGTCACCCATTAGAGTGTGATCTAGACCAGGTTCATCATTTAATAAATCTCTATCAATGATTGAACCAAGATTCTTATGATCTGCAATATGCTCAGAGAAACTAACAATTGAAACAGGAATAAACGCTAAGGCAATTTCAGCAACACCAATCCAATTGAGCTTAACTGTGCCCTCCACTATTTCTTTAATACTTTCATATAAAGCAATACGTGGGAAATCAATGAAACTTGTAACACTTATATCTTTAAAATTATTAATTAATGGTGAGAAATCAATAATCTTTAAATAAGGAACATCAAACACGTATCCAAAAATACTAAATAAACCAGCAGAAGCATACCCGGCCAAGATGCCAAATAAAAATGGAGTCATTTGTATATTTGCATTCTTTCTTTGCGAT
>CACYJD010000140.1 GCA_902774655.1 uncultured Erysipelotrichaceae bacterium
AAAGTCGGTTTAAAAGAAATTGAAGACTCCTTAAATGAATCATTCCCTAGAAACGTAATGCCTTACAAAGCACCTCCTGAGGGTTTGATGCTTGTAGATGTTAACTACGACAAGAAACCATTTGATGCCTAATGGCATCTTTTTAATATAACCCTTTAGTTTTGATAGCGTTGATGCTATCATTAAATAGAAATAGAGAGAGACTAGATATTGATGATAGAATGGCGGATTTGCTTTTATGAGAAGTTGGAATGAACTAAAAAAAGAAATTATTGATATTGATACTTCTTTAAAGGAAGATGTCGAGGAAATGGAAGCTTTAGCCAAAATAGTTAGTTCAATCATTAAAAGAAGAAACGAACTTGGTTATTCCCAAAGAGAACTCGCAGAAATATGTGGGCTTCCACAATCTTCGGTTGCAAGAATTGAGTCTTGTTCGGTTAAACCAAAGATAGAAACATTACTTAAAATATTACGACCATTAGGTTTAACTTTATCTGTCACAACGATGTAACTTAATTCTTTGATTTTAAAAAAATCTTTATTTAAATAAATAAGTAAGTGTATAATAGACACGCTTAAAGGAGACCAAATATATGGGTAGACATCATGAAGTCCGTGCTGCCGCAATGGCAAAAACAGGTAAAATTAAATCAGCTTTATATGGTCGTGCTTCTAAAGAAGCATACTTAGCTGCTAAACAAGGATCCCCAGATCCAAATAATAACTTAGCTTTAAGAGCAGTTTTTGAAAAATATCGTGGAAAATCTGTTCCTAAAGATGTTTTTGACCGCGCTATTAAAAAAGCTCAAGGCGGAACAGCAGAAACATATAACGAAGGTAGATATGAATTCTTCGGTCCAGGTAACTCTTATATCGTCGTCGATACTTTAACTGATAATCCTAACCGTGCATTAGTAGAAGTTAGAACCCAAGTCATCCGTAAAGGTGGCCACCAAGGAAGTGTTATCTTTAACTTCTTTGAAACAGGTGTTCTTTCCTTTAAAGGAAACAATAGAGACGAAGTAGAAGAAGCCCTCATCCTAGGAGATGTTGATGTTCAATCAGTGGAACAAGACGAAGACTTAGTCGTCGTCTATGTCGCTCCAAGTGCATTCGCTCAAGCTAAAGAAGTTCTTGCTTCCTTAGGTATTACTGAATACGAAGAAGCTGAAGTTAGACTTGAACCAAATGAATGGATTGACATCGATGATCCAGAAGATAAGAGAAAACTCGAAGAATTACTCGATGCATTAGATGAACTCGAAGACGTCCAAAACGTCTATCACAACGTTAATCTATAATCTAAGACTTCATTAAATTGATTGGGCGCTAGTCGCCCTTTTAATTTGCCCATTTTTGATTATAGATTAACCCGAAAAAGTGAAGCCCTTAAGTGGTGGTAATGCTAATAAAAACTAAATAAATTTACACTACAGTGTTAAATTCATTGAAAATTTTTAGCAATTTGCTAGAATGAAATCATGATAATATATCACGGAAGTAAAGTAAAAATTGATAAACCAATTAAAGGTGGTTCTAGACCATATAACGACTATGGTGCAGCCTTTTATTTAACAACCGATTTGGAGTTGGCAAAAATCTGGGCGTGTAAGAACGAAACATTAGGTTTAGTAAATAAATATTATGTTAATGATAGAGATTATAAGAATCTTAAAATATTAGACTTAACTGATAAAAGCAAGTACTCCATATTAAATTGGATTGCGATTCTAGTTCATTTCAAAGAATTAGATTATAAAACTAAATATGAGAATGAGTACGCTTTAAAGTGGCTCAGTCAATATTATATTGATATCACTGAATATGATGTTGTTATTGGTTATAGAGCGGATGATAAATATTTCCGATTCCCAATCCATTTTTTAACAAATCAATTATCTTTAGAGGATCTTGAACAAGTTTACGCTTTAGGTGATTTAGGTATTCAATATGCTTTTGTATCCCTTAGAGCGATTAATTTACTTAAGTTTGAAAGTGTTATTGAATGTGATGAAAAATACATTGGACAGTATTACAAAAAGATTAAAGAAGCATCTAACATTTATGATATCTTAGTTAATCAACACTCAAACCCTGATAAGACTTACATTTTAGATTTAATTAGGAGGGATCATGAATAGTTTTTATCTATATGAATATAGTTATTATTTTGAAATGATCCTTTCAATTGCGGTAAAACTTGATTACTCCACTAAAGCATTAGAAAGAATGATTTCATATTCGAAATACTTTAACGGAATTGAAAATGATCTATGCACGATTCCACCAGTAGCAAACGAAAAAGAAATCATTGATTATTTCTTCCCTAATTTAAATATTGACCCTAAAGATTATCCTCTTCTCACTCCTAGCTGCTGGGTTAGTGAAGCTTATCTAAGAATACAAGGTGAAACAGGCTATACATTTGAATATATATTCTTGTATATTCCTATAATGGAAATGTATGAAAAATTCCCTACTTATCATGAGATGGATTTTACCCATATAATTTCATATTTTTATGAATTAGTTATTAAAAAATCTCCACTAGAAATATTGTGTGAAAGATATGGTTATTCACTTAAATATGTATCAGAACAAACTAAAATTCCATACCGCACTCTTATAAGTCTTTCTAGGCGTGAACGTGACATAAAAAACACAAGCGTTACCACGGTACTTAAACTAGCTAAGTTTTTAAATGTTAGAGTCGAAACTCTATCTGAATATAAAATAATCGACATATTATAAAAGAGTTAATGAAAAGAAGGATTTCACTATAGAAGAATCTCAAGAAATGATAAGAAAAATATCAAAACTTTAGATTAATCTAAATGAATCTTTTGGGAGGTAATGACAATGGCAATAGAAGAATTAATGAAAAATCTTGATTCAGTAATTGATAAAACAATTAAGTCTGGCGAGACAGTAGTGGTTGAAATACATTCTGGAAACGCCGTAATTCTTTCCGAGGAAGAGTATGAATCAATGAAAGAAACTATTTACGTTTTATCTCAGCCTGGCTTAGCGAGCAGGATAAAAGAAGGAGAAAAAGAAGATATCTCCAAAATGCATACTTTTAACGACAACGAAGACTTTTAAGGATAGAAATGGTGCTCTTAAGAGCATCTTTTTTATGCTAATTTGTAAATAATTAAAATATTTTTT
>CACYJD010000141.1 GCA_902774655.1 uncultured Erysipelotrichaceae bacterium
GAAAACAAAGAATGAATAAAAGTTCTTTAGCGGTAGTAAGTGTTTTCGAATGGAATGAAAAAGAAATCAAACAATTGTAATATAAAACATTTAAAAATCCTGATTTGGAATGGTTGGATATGATTATTGAATGTAGAACCAACCCGTCTTTTAAACACGGCTACGATATAGTTGAAGGCAAAATCGCTGATGATTCTGTAGGTGAAACAATCCTTTTTGTTATAGATGGCGTTATTAAAAAAGAAGACGCTTTAGAAAGAGTAAAATTTCAAAAGATTAATTCTCAAGTTGCGTTTTGTAGCGATGAATCATTAAAACTTATCAGATTTATCAATAGTTATGAGGTCAAATAATGGAACACACCCTATCTAAAACAATTCTCATTTCTCAAACTATTGAACTTATCGCTAAGAAATATAAATTAAGCATCGAAGAAGCCAGAAACAGATTTTATAGTTCAAAAGTTATAGAAATGCTAGATGATGACGAAACTGGACTTTATGGAGAATCGGCATTGTATTTGTTATCTCTTTTTGACGAACAATCGAAAAAATAACTTTAATATCAAGAAGAATAGGTGACGGCAGTATACTATTTTTTTCACCATTGGTTTTGCCAAACTTGCCGTTATGTTTAATCCAAACTTGCGGTTTTGTCTAACAATTAAATATGAAAAGAAGAGTACAATAAATATTTTATTGTCTCTATAAATAATTAATGTACATATATATAATATGTACATAATATATTATAATTTATGTACAGGAGTTAACCATATGCGCCGAGTAAACGTTACAGAATTTAGAAATAGCCTCAGTCATTATATTGAACTAAGTTCAAAAGAAGAAATTCATATAACAAAAAATGGTGAAGTTGTTGCTGTTTTATCAAGTCCTAATACTAACTATTATCAGACCCTTACTAAACTGTGTGGATGTTTAAAAGATGATAGCGATGACGAATATAAAGATATGATTGGAGAGGAGATCATGAAAAGATGCGGTTATTAGTGGATACTAATGTCTTTCTTGATCTTATTTTAAAACGTGAAGACAAATGTAAGGATGCGTTAGAGTTTTTTATTTGGTGCCAAAAGAATAAAAATCAAACGTATATTACTTCCATGTCCTTACGCGATATTGAATATATAGCAATGAGGTGCCTTCATGACAAGAAAAAAGCAAAAGAAGTACTGATGGATGTTTATTCACTTTGCTCAGAGGTTATTGGAATTAGTGGTGACTCTGCTATTAGTTCTATTTATGAAGACTATAAAGATTATGAGGATGAACTTATTGTTCAAGCCGTAAAAGAAGAAATGCTTGATGCAATAATAACAAACAACATTAGAGATTTTGATAATAGAGGTGACCCTGTGTTCACCCCAAAAGGAATTGTCAGCATATAATTAACGATATATTTGTCAATAGACCTCTATAGCAACCTATTGCTCTTTCCTTTTTTGAATAAGTTTATATATCGATGTTTCAGTTAAATAAGTTAGATAACTCGCTAATGAAATAGTGGCTAGATACACAATTAAGTAAACAGGGTATCCTGCTTTTTCTTGTATTGTCTTACCTATAGGTACATTTGTGATAAACATTGGATTAATGAAGAACATATTAATGTATTTAGGATAGAAACTAACATTAATAATAATCGCGATTACCACCGTAATAGCGAAAGCAATCATACTTCTATAGAAAGTCTTAATCGTGATAGTTCTTCTATTCCACACATAGATAAAGACTCCTAACGCTACTTGGGTGCCATGGTGGATGAATGTTTGAATATTAATATAGATAAAATTATCTGTCGCCATAGTGGGGTAAATACATACCACTATTCCCGCGGCCAAAGATATTAGACACATGTATCCAATCGCAGTGTCTACTATCTTTGGATGTTTATCTTTGTTGATAAACATTATTAATGGTAAGAAGTAATACACCATTGAGCATAATGCGAACGGGAAGTCTTTATAACTATATTCCCAGTATGAAGGATCTCCGTAGTGGAATGATTTAACTATCTGCTTAAAGATTTCAATGATTATTAAAGCTACCCAGGATATAAACAATATTCTTTTATATACCTTCTCACTTGTATCTTTTAATAGCGCGGATAAAAGTATGGTTACCCCAATAATTAAAAATAAAGCGATAAAATGGAACCAAGATATAATTCCTGGTTCTTCCATTTGTCCTTGTAATAAGTGAAAGAATTCTTCCATACTTCACTAATTTTAATATATATTAATGAGTGATAAAATATAAAGAGTTATGAAAGAGAAACCTATTATTAACGCTAGAAAGATTAATAAGACGCGCTACATATCAGGAATAGTTATTTGTTCAATTGTAGTCGTCATGGTTTTTGTTGCGGTAGCACTTAACTTAGCAGATTACTATGAAAGTGGTGAAGGTAGCACTTATACACTTAGAATGTTCACGACTATTTCTAATGTTATTGTCGCTGTTGCAGCGTGGTTATGCCTACCTTTCCAGGTTGATGGTTTAAGAAGAGATAGATATAAATTACCTAAGTGGATCATGATGATTATGTATATCGGAGCGGTAGGGGTATTTTTAACCTTCTTTGTCGCTGCGACACTTATAAGTGCGTATCAAGGATTTGTTAAAGCTATGTTTACCAAATCCAATTTATATATGCATACGATTAATCCATTACTAATAACTTTGTTATTCGTATTAGTAGTGCCTGAC
>CACYJD010000142.1 GCA_902774655.1 uncultured Erysipelotrichaceae bacterium
GTGATCCTACGACTGATAAAGTAATAACTCCTGCGACTTTCATAATTATTTATTTCCTTTCCTCATGAATGATTTCTTAATTCCGGTAAAGATAGCTTTCGCTAGTTTAATCGAGAGTTTAGTTGCACCGATACATGCAAATACGAATAGCATTGCAGCGCCTAAGCACATTAACGAAGATCCTAAAGCGGTAATACTAAATACCCCATTAAATAGATAGATAAAGAACGCTACTAGTGATGCTACTGAAGCTACAATTAATGCAGTTTCAATAACGTATGTCACAATGACTAATACCCAGATAAGTAGATAGAAGACAAGGCATAATACAAAGAAGACAGTAAGTAATGGGAACCAGAGAGGAAATCCTAATATTATAATGATGATTTCCCACGCTGTTAATGCACGATTAGGCCTTACTTTTTCTTTAACTAACTTACCTAATGGGTAATCTTTAGCGATTTCATTAACTATCTCATCAATAGTGCCTAAATCATTAACGGCTTCTTCTTCGGTTTTACCTTCTTCGATACGATCATCAATAGCTTCTCGATAGAAACTTATACGATCTTCTAAGTCATTTTTAGGCAATCCGCTGAGTCTATTTTTAAGTTCTTTTAAGAATTGTTCCTTATTCATAACTTTTCTTCCTCCAAAATGAAGGCATAGATGTTCATGAGCTCTTTCCATTCATTTTTAAATTCTTCAATTCTTTTAAGACCTTTATCTGTGATGTGATAATACTTTCTTAATCTACCTTCAAATTCCATTGATTTGACGATAACCATATTATCTTCAATTAGTCTTTTAAGAATTGTATATAGGGTGGATTCAGATAAATCGATGATTGGTTTTAAGTCTTTAATAATCTTATAACCATATGAATCTTCATTCTTAATGGCACTTAAGACTAAGACATCCAACACACCTCTTCGTAATTGAGCGTCCATATATACCTCACTTTTCGTTATACATCATATCACGAGGTATATAGTAACGCAATAGGTTTTAGTTAAATTTTTGATGTATAAAAAAGTGATATACCGTTAGATATATCACGTTTAATCAATAGGAAGTCCGCTCTTTTTAGCGTTTGCTCTTGTTGTAAGGTTCGCCAAGAGCTTTAGGACCAACATTCTTTTTGCTGGTAAATACTAAAACTATTAAGCAAACAACATATGGTAGGGCTAAATAGAAATAAGGAGAAATACCTAAATTATCAAGGAAGTTGATTGATGGATACACAACTGAAAGAGTCTTAAAGAGTGAGAAGACAAACGCTCCTAAGAAGATATATAAAGGTTTCCATTGACCGAAGATCAAGACTGCTAGTGCTAAGAAACCAAATCCATTCGCTCCATTAGCGAATTCCCACTCAGCGTTCATTGAGATCAAAAGTAATCCGCCAAAGCCTGCTAGTGAGCCAGAAACAATAATTCCAATATATCTAGTTTTGTTAACATTGATTCCTAATGAATCAGCGCTTGATGGATTTTCTCCACAGCTAGATAATCTAAGTCCATATCTAGTCTTGTAAATTAAGAAATAAATAATAGGTATTAAGGCTAAAACTATAAGAATTAACCAGTTGAACTTAACTCCTTGAATACCAAATAAATCAACATTAAATATCTCGTAGAATCTAGTGAAATTAAGTCTTGAATTACCAACTGGTAAAGCTTCAGTTCTAGTTACTCTTTTGATAATAACTACCGCAATTGCGGTACTTAAGATATTTAAAGCAGTACCTGCTAAGGTTTGGTTTGCTTTAAATGTAATAGTGGCAACCGCTAGTAATAATGAATATAATCCTGCACTTACTATAGCGATAATAATAACAAGTAATGCACTAAGCCAGTTAGGCATATTTGTAGGTAATAAATACATTGCAATACCTGCAGAGAACGCTCCAAAAGTCATTGAACCTTCTAAAGAAAGTGCAATAGTTCCACTCTTTTCAGAGAACATACCACCAAACGCGGTAATAGTTAAAACAGCGACATAGGCTAATAGAAATGAAATTGTTGATAATGCAATAATCATACGTTAACCTCCTTGTCTCTATTTAATTTATTAAATTCATTCTTAAGTTCATTACGATGCATGACCTCTTTAATGAATGCAACAAAGCCTGATAAGTAGATAATGACACTGGTCATAATTGAAGCAATTTCTGGGGAGAATCCTAAGTCTGTAATCATTGATCCACCTTCGGTAATATGGATAATAAAATAACTTGAGAATATCGCGCCAATTGGGTGTAAACCACCTAAAAAAGCCGAGGATATACCCATAAATCCAATTTCTGGAGGTGTTGATGATAATTTCCAGGAAGTAAATCCGTTTTGTAAATTTAGTGACGCTGCTAGTCCTGCTAACGCACCAGAAATGGCAGTGGCAATTAAGATAGTTTTTACTTTATTAATGCCGGCGTAGTGGGCAGCATCTTTATTTAAACCTAATGCTTTTAATTCATAACCAATAGTGGTCTTTTTGAAGATGATATAGATAATAATTGTAAATAATATGATTAATATCATACCTAATCCAACAATTGAGTTACCTGCAAATAATTTATCTAGACCAATTGAAGGAATATATGCGCTAGAGCCTGCAGCAATTGTGTTAGTTTGAGAGTGACCTGAGTCCCAAACTCTAGAGTTATTGGATAGTAACCCATTAGCAAGATATAACGCTATCCAGTTAAGCATAATT
>CACYJD010000143.1 GCA_902774655.1 uncultured Erysipelotrichaceae bacterium
GAAGCCCATAAAGCTAGTGGTAGTGAAATCACTGTAGCGTATAAGAAAATTAAAAACGCTGATAAAGATTTCGTTAAAGGCGATGTTCTTGAAGTCACTAAAGATGGAGAGATCATTAACTCCAAACGTAATAGTGGTGATCATAAGGTCGCTAATGTCTCACTTGAGACTTACGTTATTAATAAAGATTTCTTACTTAAATTAATTCACGATAAGAAAGCTCTTCGTGAACTTACTTTAAGAAAAGCGATTATTAAGTTTATTAAGAGCAAGACAGTTCGTGTCATGGGATATGAATATGAAGGATTTGCAATGATGTTTGATTGCTTCGAAACATTTATGAAGAATTCTTTCAGATTATTAAACTATGAAGAAGCCTCTCAATTATTTGATAATAATTGGACAGCATACACTATTCACCATAGTGCTTTACCATCAATTTATGGCGAAAATGCTAAAGTTAAGAACTCTTTTGTCGCAAATGGAGCGCAAATTTTAGGTAGAGTAGAGAACTCAATTATCTCTAGAGATGTCAAGGTTGCTGAAGGCGCAGTTATCAAAAATTCCATTCTTTTAACCTCTGTAGAAGTTAAAGAAGGAGCGCTTGTTGAGAACGCTTTACTTGACAAACACGTAAAAATAAGTAAAAATGCGGAAGTTATCGGTCATAAGACCGAGTATAGATACATAGAACAAGGTAAGGTGATTAAATAATGAAAATAGCAATGATTGCTAGTGAGGCTAATCCACTTATTAAGACTGGTGGACTTGCTGATGTAGTATATTCTTTATCATTGGAATTAAATAAATTAGATAATAAAGCAGTTATTATTCTTCCATACTACAAAAAGATTAAAAATAATCCTCAATATTCCGTTACTTTCTTAGGAAAGTTCGATATCTTCATGTCTTGGAGAAAAGAATATTGTGGTGTATTTAAATTAGTTTTAGGAAACATCGAATATTACTTAATTGATAATGAGCAATATTTCTTAAGAGACAATGCTTATGGTTATGGTGATGATGGCGAACGTTTCGCTTTCTTCTCTTTAGCTGCGATTCAAGCATTAAAGCTCGTTGATTTTAAACCAGATATCGTTCACATTCATGACTGGCAAGTTGGTATGATTCCTTGCTTACTTAAAGAGAAGTATAGAAACGATCCATTCTTTAGTGGTGTTAAATCAGTTTTAACAATCCATAACCCTGAATTTAAAGGTTATTTAGATAAGTATTTCTTAAATAACTACTATGGTTTAAGCGATACATTATTTGATAATGGTAAAGTTAGATTTGATGGAATGGTTTCCACTCTTAAAAGTGGTATTACATTCAGTGATATCATCACAACTGTTTCACCAACTCATAGAGATGAATTACTTGATCCATTATCCCGCTTTAAATTCTCCTATGTCCTTGAACTTAGAAAAGATGACTTCTATGGCATCGTCAACGGTGTGGACACAGTCGAATTTAATCCAAAAGAAGATAAATATTTATGCATGACTTATGATGCAAGTAAATATTTACGTAGTAGAACAAACAACAAGAAGGATTTAATTAATTCCTTCCACTTACCAAATGTTATTTCTAAAAACCCAATCTTTGGTGTTGTTAGTAGATTAACCGAACAAAAAGGTATCGATTTAATCCTCGCTAATATCCCTTACTTAGTGGAACAAGGCGGCTCAATCGTTATCCTAGGTAGTGGTGACCCTGCATTAGAAGATAAGGTTCAAAAGATTAGAGATAAATATTCTCATAGAGTAGGTATCTATATTGGTTATAATGATGAACTCGCTCACAAGATTTATGGTGGATGTGACTTCTTCCTTATGCCTTCATTATTTGAACCATGTGGTATTTCTCAAATCATTTCTCAAAGATATGGTGCAGTCCCAATCGTTAGAGAAACTGGTGGTTTAAAAGACACTGTTATCGGTTATAAAGATACCAATTTAGCCGTTGCTAACGGATTAAGTTTCCAAGACTTTACAGTTGAAGGACTTAGAGGCACCATCGAATACGCCTTTAGAGTGTATGCTGATGATGAGAAGATGAAAACCATTGTTAAAAATGGAATGAAATTAGATAGATCTTGGAAAACAAGCGCTCTTGAATACATGAAGATCTATAGAAAGGCTTTAGAAAAATGAGTTACAACCATCGCGAAATAGAATCAAAATGGATTAAGATCTACGAAGATAAGAATCCTTTCTATTGTGATGTTTATGATTTTTCTAAACCTAAATATTATATCTTAGACATGTTCCCTTACCCTAGCGGTGAGGGTTTACACGTTGGACACCCACTTGGCTACACCGCAAGTGATGTTGTAAGTAGAATGAAAAGAATGCAAGGATTCAACGTCCTTCATCCAATGGGATATGATGCATTCGGCTTACCAGCAGAGCAATACGCTATTAAAAATAATAGACATCCTGCTGAATTTACATACCGAAATATTGCAAACTTCACAAAACAAATTAAATCCTTAGGTTTTAGTTATGACTGGTCTAAGCAAATTGAAACTTGTGATCCAGCATATTACAAATGGACCCAATGGATTTTTACTGAATTATTTAAATCAGATTTAGCCTATGTTTCTACTATTCCAGTAAACTATTGCCCTGAACTTGGCACAGTTTTAGCGAACGAAGAAGTTATTGATGGTAAATCTGAAAGAGGTGGTTA
>CACYJD010000144.1 GCA_902774655.1 uncultured Erysipelotrichaceae bacterium
TTTGCCATTTCGATTACTTGTTGGATATAATCATTAACGTCCTTTTTTTGAATAAGAAGTTCTTCAATTGTAGGACCACCGATATATTCTTTAATGATAATTTCTTGCTTATCATCTACATAAATTAATTTAGGCACTCTAATTCCTGCTTTTACTAAACGATTATAATCGTTCTTTTCTGCCTCAATTTTGTTACCAAACGTATAGTAGTTACATGGTTCATGATGGATTATTTTATAAACAACTAGTTTACCTAGAAATTCACCTAGATAAGAAAATCCACCTTTGCCTTTGCCAAGTAATTTAAGTATTGGGTAAGTAACGCCATTAATAATTACTGAGTTCATTTTCAATTTAGGGTCATATACTCAACTATTTGAGACTTTTAATCTATTTTTGAGCAATCCTTCGATCGTGACCGCTTTCTTTATAATAAGCAGTTTTATCTTGATACATAAGTTCTTCAGCTTTCTTTAAAGCTTCTTGAAGAGTTATGTTATCTTCTTTTGTGAAATAATACATTCCCATCGCCGCGCTATAAGGAGATTTAGCCATTCTTTCTTTAATTAATGCTACCGTTTTAGATAATAACTCATGTGTTCCATCAAACATTAATATTAAGAATTCATCTCCGCTTAATCTATAAACACACATTGAAGATGGGTTACTAACAGATTGCAGGATGTTTGCGATAGCGACTAGTCCTTTATCTCCTGATTCGTGTCCTTTATGGTCATTTAGATATTTTAAGCCATTCATATCTATTGAAACGACCCCATTAACGTGATCTTTATATCTAGATATATCTTCATAATAAGTCCTTCTATCATAAAGCGATGTAAGTGGATCTTTTGAAGTATTGATTGTCATAATAAAGATATAGTTAATTAATAGGCAAATCTCACAAACGATATTGAGTAAATCGTTTCTTTCCGCAATCATTTCAGTTGCAACTGTGATAATGATAATTCCTACACATAGAACTAAAACCAAGCCATCTTTTCTATGCTTGCCCTTAAAGCGTAGTGCGGAAAGATACATAAGAACTATTAAATATAAAATAGAAATGAAATGCGAAGTGAAATTAAGGAATGTGCCTCTAACAAATTCCAATGAACCATCAGCTTTAGGCACATAATAAAACACTAATTTCGCTAATCCTTCGACATTAAAGAATAGTGGAAACATATAAACTATAAAGTTAACTATTAAAGGAATGCCTAAAAATAGATAGAATTTCTTATTTCTAATTTCGCTTAGATTAGCCAATATGACAAAAATGTATAACAAGATGAGTCTAGTAATATATCCAAGCGAGGTGAAAATAGTAGCCGCAACAATATTGCCATATCGTGTGTTATATTGCTCAAAAGCAACAAATAGCGATAACACTATGACAATAGAGGTAAACATTAAAAATAAGATACTCTCTTGTTTACGTATGCGAATATTTCTAACCGCAAGTAAAATAATGACTGCGGAGACAGAGAATAAAGGTACGTTACTTGAAAAATATCCTAATATATCCATATTAATTATCGTTTTAGATGGTCTTCTTCATCACCTGTAGGGTTAACGATAGAATATCCAATATTGGTTAAGTGATCTGCTACTCTTTCTAGTTCGCTTAATAATGTTGAATGGAATGGAGATAATTCATTCTTACATTCATTCTTTTTGATTCTTTCAAAGTGTGCACTTGAAAGAGTATCTTTTAAAACATCAGTTTTATCTTCTAATTCATGAAGCTTTTGTAAATCACTTATCTTACGATACATAAATACTTTGTCTGACACCGCAAACATTTCTTTTAAGATATCACTGAATGTTTTAAATTCACTAATTGCAGTATTAGAGAAAGTTAATTCTTCATTTTTAAGTTTTTTAGACATTTCTAAGAAGTTATAAGCGTGGTCACCAATACGCTCAATATCGTTAATGACGTGATAATACGCACCAATACGTTCGTTATCACTGATATTAGCTTTACTTGATAAAAGAATTAAGTAATTACTTATTGCGTTATTGATATAATCAATAGTCTCTTCTCTATCTTCTATTTCTTTAGCGTTAGATAAATCTAATGTATAGATACAATCAAGACCTAAAAAGAGGTTAATCTTTGCTAACTCTAGCATAGATTCAATCTCTTTTTTAACTTGTAAAATCGCGACTGAAGGAGTGTTTAACAAGTTATCATTGATGTATCTAAGTGATTGTTTCTTCTTTTCTTGTTCTCTATCGATAAAGATCTTATTAGATAACTTCTCAATTGGGGTTATAAGAGGAAGAAGCACTAAGATATAAAGTAAGTTATAGATAATAGTGAATATCGCTAAGATGATACCTGTATCTTCTTCAGCGAATGTATTTAACCAACTAAATAGTGGGCTAGACACCGCCCAAACTATAATTGTAGCGCTTAACGCTCCAAGTACACGACAAATTAATGTCGAATAAGTAACACGTTTCGCTAAGATGTTACCCTTTAATGCCGACAAAATTGTTGGCATTAAAGCACCAATCGTAGCGCCAAGCACTAAATAAAAACCACTAGAAAGTAATGATGGATTAGCACCAACCATTACGATAACAATACCGTTTGTGGCGCTACTAGATTGGGTAACAGCAGTTAAAACTGCTCCTAGTAACATCAAAAGTAGTGGGAAATTAATTG
>CACYJD010000145.1 GCA_902774655.1 uncultured Erysipelotrichaceae bacterium
ATCTATACACGGAAATATCAAAATGGAAAACGTTTCATTTAAGTATAGTGATGCCACTCCAGTTCTCATTAAAAATTTATCCTTAGAAATAAAAGAAGGCGAGTACCTAGCCATAGTTGGTCAAACTGGGTGTGGTAAATCAACCTTAATTAGACTCCTTTTAGGATTCGAAAAACCTAATGAAGGAAAGATTTATTTTGATGATATGGATATAGAAACTCTTGATTTACCATCATTAAGAAGAAATATTGGCACTGTTATGCAAAATAGTAATTTATTCCATGCAGATATCCTCTCAAATATCATTATTTCATCTCCTTCATTAAAAGAAGAAGATGCTTGGGCTGCAGCGGAAATCGCTAATATTGCTGATGATATTAGGGAAATGCCTATGGGAATGAAAACAGTCATATCAGAAGGACAAGGTGGCATTTCCGGTGGTCAAAAACAAAGAATCATGATTGCTAGAGCGATTGTCCATAAACCAAAGGTTCTAATTTTTGATGAAGCCACTAGTGCTTTGGATAATAAAACTCAAAAGAGTATTTCCGATTCTATAAGTCATCTTAATTGCACAAGAATCATGATTGCGCATAGGTTATCAACTATTATGAATGCAGATAGGATCATTATGATGGAAGATGGACGTATAGTTGAAGAAGGAACCTATAAAGAATTGATTAAAAAGAATGGTAAATTTGCTGAGTTAGTTGACAGACAAAGATTAGATAACAATAATTAATTAGCATATGAAAACTGTTATCGAAAAAGAAGTACTAACTATCTATTTAGTAGGGCAACTAAACTCTTCAAATGCTGAAGATATTGAAAAAGAAATAGATAATATCCTTGATAAAGGTGGTTTTAAATCAATAAAACTAGACTTTACCGATTTGGATTATATTTCTTCTGCCGGATTAAGAATTATTTTAAGAATTAAACAAAGATATGAAGATACTTCGATAATTAACGTTAATTCTGAAGTTTATTCAATCTTCAAAATGGTTAACTTTATTAGTGTTATCGATATCAGCAAAAAATAAAGTTCACCCATACAAAAGTCTCAAAGAGGCCAGTATATGGCCTTTTTTCATTGAAAAATAGAAATTTATTATACTTCTTTAGGAGATTTTTTCTTTAAAACTAGTTGATAAATTTTGGTTTCTACAAAGTATGTTAAATATGTGACTGCAGATACCGCGGTTAAGAAAAGAATTAGATATACTGGATAACCTAGTTTTTCTTGGATGATATTTCCAATTGGTAGGTTAGTGATTCTAGTTGGATTAATAAAGAACATATTAATCATATTAATGAAGTGAGGATAGAAACTAACATTAATAATAATTGCAATAACCGCTGTTATGGCAAAGGCAATTAAGCTTCTATAAAAAGTAGTGATCTTAATGTTTTTTCTATTCCACACAAATATATAAACTCCAACGATTACTTGAGAACCGTGATGTAGTAATGATTGAACATTAATATGAATTAAGTTACACATGACCATATCAGTGTAAATACACACTAAGATACCCATAAATAAAGATATAAAACACATGTAACCAATAGCGGCATCAACAATTTTGGGATGTTTTTCTTTATTAACGAACAAAAGTATAGGGGTAAAGTAATAAATCATTGAACAAATTGAGAATGGGAAATCTCTAATGCTATATTCCCAATATGAAGGATGCCCATAATGAAACGCTTTAATTAATTGCTTAAAGATTTCTAAAGTAATTAAAACTACCCAAAATATAAACAAAATTCTTTTGTAAACCTTTTTGCTTGAGTTTTTAAAGAATAACGAAATACAAATAGTTAATCCAATAATTGGAATAAGCATTAGAAAATGAAACCAAGAAAATATTCCTGGCACTTCCATCTCACCTTGAAGGAAATGTAAGAACTCTTCCATATATTTTCATTTTAAGTATATTCATTTATATCGAAAAGAAATTATTAAAAAACGATCAAACTAAGAGTAATTAATAATTATTAACAATTATTCTTTCGACCAGTTCTAATAAATAGTAACTTATAGATTATTTTGCTAATTCCAGTGCTATAATTAAGCACTTCTTGTATGAAAGGAGAAGAACATGGACAAAAATAAATTAATTATATCCGCCGCTGTAGTCTTAATGGCTAGTACCGGAATTGTATTAGCCGCTAATAGTGGAAATTCATCTCACGTAACCCTAAGCGGTTTAGCGGAAAGCGAAACTTATACATTAACAATCAACTCGCCTTTATACACTGGAGACAGTGAATCGGGTATTGGAACAACATTTGTAAAAACAACTAATGGCAATGATGTTAAAGTTGAATACAACAAATTATCACCATTCGCTTCAGGTGGCAAATCCCCATTCCAAACAGGTTTTAACACGCTTAAATATGGATCTTATATAGATATCGTCGCTAATGGTGAAATTGAAGGTCTTGCAGGTATTTCAAGTGTAACGATTAAATGGTGTGAAGGTGCCAACTCATGCAAAATGAGAGTTCACTATGGGTGGGATTCAGGAGTCTATGTTAGTTATATAGACGAAATCTGTAGTCCGTTTAACACCGCAGGAATATATACTTTTGATTTGCCAAACGGTCCTTCTTATATAAGAATTGATACAACAACATATGATAGTGAATCTTCCGATTATTACACCCTTGGATTAAATGAAATTTCAATTAAATATTCATGTGTTAAGTCTCAAAACCCTTATGTGGTTGGTGATTATGTCCTTAATTTAGTCAATAATGATCATTTTGAGGTTGTTAGTTATAAAGGAAGTAGCACTGATTTGAATTTCCCAAGAGAATATGGCATATACCCAGTTACAGCTATAGCTGATAATTTTGTTGTTGATATTGGCAAAAGTAATATTACATCAGTTGTTTTGCCATCTTCGATTACAAGGATAGGTTACGAAGCATTTTATGATGCTTCCAAATTAGAAACTATAGATTTAACACATGTTACTTCGATAGGTGATCGCGCTTTCTTAAATTGTTCTAAACTAGGTAGTACTGGTAAACTTGATATTTACGCTCCTGAGGTAGGATCTTCTGCATTTTCTCAAACAGGAGTAACAAAAGTCGCATTTCATTCTTCAACTGGAAAAGTTACAGTCGGTGAGTCTGTATTTTGGACTTGTACATCTCTTTTGGAAGCTACATTTGATGGTGAACTTTGGCTTAAGATGGCTGGTAGTGGATTATTTGCAAGATGTTCAAATATGACAGATGCTACATTACCAGTTCGTGTCGATGATATATATGAAACTTACACGATAAATAGACACACATTTAGAGAATGCTCAAAATTAAAAAATCTTTCATATGCCGGTACTATTGAACAATGGAACAGCTTGAAAAAAGATTCAACTTTTTGTAATTCAATTCCTGCTACAATTGTAATTTGTAGTGATGGTTCAACGACATTGGCCGCTAATTATTAGTATTAAATTATAATTAATTTATGCCGAGCCCAAATAATTGTGCTCGGCTTTTTCTTTGCGCTTATTCTTAAATATTCGACTAAATCGAATTCTGTTTGAACAATTATTTAGAATATACAACAACTTAATTAAGAACAAACGCAAAGAAGAGAATTAGCAAATGCTTTAATTTAACAATTATATTTGCAATAATAATTGTATAAAAATCGCCATTTATAATTATATGAAACGTATTTGGGTAACACTTGTAAATATCTTAATTATGGCTTCGATATTAACTTTCGTTGTCATTTACTCTGCAGTGGAAAATAAAAGAATTACAGAGCAACAAATTACCCATTTTGAAGATACCACTCTTACGATGGAGCATGTTACAGAGAACTATCTAGAAGGTGAGCAACGTATTTGTGATGTTTGGGCGTGAAGATCTTAAAGGATTATCAACTAGACATCGCCCTAATTCAGAGACTGATTATAGTGTGGATTATAGTCGAGTTGGTATATTAGATGATCTTAGCTGGATTAACAATAAAGTTGGGGCAACTATTAACGTTTCTCATTCCTATACAAACCCAATTGATTCTATTCAAGTAATTGCGTTCTGTAACTTTATTAAACTCAATAAAGATGGAGTTCTTAAAGACGCTATTTTACTTAGATTATTACCTACAACTGAAATGCTAAGTAAATGGGAATTCTTACCTAAAGAAGTATTTGAGAATGCTGATTTATGCATCATTGATTCCAATGGTTACTACATCATTCGTGAATATGCTTTTAAGAATGAAAATTTCTTTAATTTCTATAAAAACAATAATCCTAACACTGCTGAAGGATATGAAGAATTATTTAATAAAATGACTACTTCAAGTGGTTCATTTATGATGAAAGATTCAGATTTAGAAGAATCTATTCTTGCTCATGTACCTTTCAGTGATGTTGAAGATCTAGGTTGGACCATCCTTAGTATGATGCCTACTAAATATTTAGTAGTGGGCACTCAAAACTGGTTACTTATTGGTATTATCACAACCGGATTAGTA
>CACYJD010000146.1 GCA_902774655.1 uncultured Erysipelotrichaceae bacterium
GATGAAATTCCAGCAGCCTTAGTTATGAAATATCTTGATGTCACCACTGCTTTAGAGTTCGTTAACCTCAGACTCTGGACATGGCAAGAAGGTACACAAGAAATCTATGAAGCTGCCAATAGAAAACTTAAACACCCAGCAGTGTTAAATACTGAAGTTGTTAAAGTAGAAAGACCAGAAGGTGGCAAGATTAAAGTTACAATCAAACAAGGTAAAGAAGAAAAGGTCGAAGAATTCGATAAATTACTTGTTACCACACCACTTGATCACTTCGCAAAATATGCTGATGCAACTAAAGAAGAAAAAGAACTCTTCTCCAAGATTATCCACGAAAGATATATCAACTACATCGGTACATTTGAAGAAGGTAAATCCCCAATTATCTCTGGCTATATGGTAGATAACATGGTCCCAGAAAGACTTGGACACGCCATGGTTTACTATAATAGATGGCAAGATCTCGGAGCAGATTGCCCTGCTACAGTTTATGGTTTAGGTAACCACACTGGTAGTAAGGATGTCTCTTACGAAGATTGTCAAAGAATGATGGATGAAGATATGGCAAAACTCGGATTCCCAATCAAAGAAAAACACTTCCCACAAGAAGTTTACTATTGCCCACATGTTTCTAGTAAAGATTACCAAGATGGTTGGTATGATAAATTAGAAGCACTTCAAGGCACAAAGAATACCTTCTACGCAGGTGAAATTATCTCCTTTGGTGATATGGAAGATACCTGTGCAGCAAGTAAAGATATTGTTGGTAGATTCTTCTAATCCTCTTATATCAAATAATAAAGGTCAGCGATCGATTTGGTCGCTGACCTTTTAAAATAGATTAAATAAGATTTATATTTCTCCTTTACTGTGTCTAACTCCGAATCTTTTAAGTAATAATAAAAGTGAGTTTTTATTAATATCAAATAGCTTTGCGTTTGACTTGCTTTCTACTTCCTTTAAAAATCCCACATCAATAAAGTGATTTAATATTTTTAACGCTCCCTGTTTGGTAATCTCTATATTAGCCATCTTTAAGAAATCTCCATAAGAGAACTTACCTTCATATGAAATCATGATTCTTTTCATATAATTAAGTTCGGTTTCAGTGAGTGTATATCCTTTTTGTTTAGCCATACTTTCGATATATTCAAGATTTTGATATGTAGCGATATAATCACATGAAATATTTAGGATATATTTTAGGAAATAAGTTATATCATTATGAGAATCTCTACTATTCTCTAATGCTTTATAGTATTTGTTTTTTTTTTTATTAATAGCTTCTGAAATAATTGGAGGGAACGATTCAATACCAGTTAATAAATAAACCCAATAAGAGACCATACGAGCTGTTCTACCGTTATAATCAAAATATGGATGTATATAAAGAACATAGTAATGGCATATATGAGGAAGAATTGTTAAAAAGTATATGTCATTATTCTTATCATTCAGTGAATCATTAACAAAGTTAAATAATGAATCCATACATTCGTCAATTAGACTAACAGGGCAACCTTTATAGTGAGATATCTCAACTGAATCAAATCTATAATAATCTCCTGGTTTTAATTCGTTCTCTTTATCTAAACATCCATTACTTAAGATTTTATATAGTTTAAATAAGTTATCTTTGGTGAAAGCAGGTAACTCATGGACAAAGTCGATAGCCTCTTTCATATTCTTAATAATGAGGTCATTTCTATCTTTTACTGGTACATTATCCACTAATAACTCTCTCAGTCTTCTTCTAGTTGTAGGAACATTCTCCACGTTAAGAGTGCCTTCAATTTCAGAAAATATACGTGATTCTATAAAGGTTTTAGAAAAACGATTTCTAAAATCATCATCATTAGGAACTAAACTAAAATATGAATGGAGTATAGATATTAGATCCGCTCCTAAGCAATAATAAATACTTTTATAATTAAAAGTTTTAAGTGGGAGTTTAGTAATGTAACTAAGGTCATTAGAATCAATAAAATCTAGATACTTTGAGTAATCAAAAGGTGATAAAAAAGTACCTGGAGTCTTACCATACATCAATTCTACAGGAGTATAGTATTCATCCTTAGCTTGTTGTTCTACTAATAAAGAAAAAGCATCATTATTCATGATGCCATTATAAACTAAAAAATTGAATATTGTAAACCTTTTTGTAAACTAAAATATTATTTATTAATAATCTTCTCTGCGATACCTTTAAAAGCGTAATTATTTGCACCTTTAACTCAGTTATATTCATCACCTAGTTCCACTGACATTTATATGTCTTTAACGTACTGTAGTAATCACTAATTTTACTTTAATACAAATTATTCCGACTGTGACAACCCCAATTGATTTCCCTCTTTGGGGAGATTCTCTGGTCTTGGTAACAAAATGACATCTTCCCCCATTTTTTTGGAGGACGCATTCCAGCTAACAAAGAAGTCAACTTCAAGAACTATTATCTCGTTCTCAACTTTATATTTCGTATCCATTTCGAAATAGATTGTAAATTCCAAACTTTTTCCTGCACTAATCACTTTTCCTATATATGAATAGTCCTTTATAGAATTTCTGGTAATAAATTCAGCAGAACTGACAACAAAGCCGTTTTTAGCTTGATCCCACTTGTAATCAACCATATCCCATCCAACAAGCCCAGCTATATCGCTG
>CACYJD010000147.1 GCA_902774655.1 uncultured Erysipelotrichaceae bacterium
GAGGATATAGCAAGGTATTCTGTTTTAAAAGGGAATGAACAATTGTTTGCTTCCAAATATAAATTATATTTACCCAATGAAAATGAGTTAAAGGCAGAAATAGAGCATCAAAAACAATTATTCTATTTAAACCATAATAAGAGTTAATTAATTTCGTGTATTTTGAATATATATAAAAATAAAGAAATTTAACTCAAGGCCTAATCTATTAGGTCTTTTTGTTAAAAATTTTCTTGTTTTATAAGCTTCTATAAAATGTAACTAAACATTTTCCAATCACTGTCTGAACAAACTTTTAAGTTAGACTTCGATATCACATACATACCGATTATAGTAATTATTTTGTGGATTCAGTTATTCTCAAATGTTTTAAAAAGAAATAGATTAATTTATAAAAATTTTTATAAGTTCATTGTTTGTGTTAAGATTTTTGATATATGGAAGAAGTTAAGTTACATACATTCCAAGAACTAAAGGAACTCTATTATCCTTATATTACTAATGAAAAGAATAGAAAGAAGATAGAGGAAGCTTTTGAATTCGCTAAAAAGGCACATGAAGGTCAATTCCGTAAAAGTGGTGAACCATATTATCATCATTTACTTGAAGTCGCGTATATTCTTGCTCAACTTCAATGTGGTCCTTCCACAATTATTGCAGGCTTACTTCATGACACTGTCGAAGACACTGATGTAACTCTTGATGATATCGAAGAAAGATTTGGTCATGATGTCAGAAACATCGTTGATTCTTTAACGAAGATTCAACGTTTAAAACTTTCTCATAGAAAAGAAGAAGACTTTGTCGCTGAAGATCATCGAAAAATCTTCTTAGGTATGGCGAAAGATGTCCGTGTTATTGTTATTAAACTCGCGGATAGACTTCATAACTTAAGAACTTTAGATTCTCTTAAACCTGAAAGACAAAGAATATTGTCTAGAGAAACCTTAGAAGTATTCATACCTATCGCTCATAGGCTAGGTTTTAATAAGATTAAATCTGAGATGGAAGATCTATGCATCAAACATCTTGAACCAGAGAAATATAACGAGATAGTTAAGCTATTAGAGGCTAAAACCAATAATAGAATGGAATCACTTGATAAATTCGGTAAAAGAATTGCTGATCTTTTATTTGAACACAACATTCCATTCACCATGACCAAAAGAATCAAATCTGTCTATTCTATTTATAGAAAGATGTATCAAAAAGGTCATGAATTGTATCAAAAAGGTCATGAATTCGATGAAATATATGACTTACTCGCGATTAGAGTAATCACTGAAACCGAATTACAATGTTATGAAATATTAGGTTTAATCCACGCGACATATAAACCTCTTCCAGGTAGATTTAAAGATTATATCGCTATGCCTAAACCTAATATGTATCAATCTTTGCATACTTCTGTTATCTCAGGTGACGGTAATATCTTTGAAGTTCAAATAAGAACTAAGGAGATGGACGAAGTCGCCGAAGGCGGTATCGCTGCGCACTGGAGATATAAAGAAGGCAGTAGATACAATCCTCAAAAAGAACAAAAGGAAATTGAAGAAAAGCTTCACTGGTTAAAGGATTTAGTTAACTTAAGTGAAGAGAATAGTGATGACGCCAAAGACTACATGCAGACTTTGTCTCATGATATCTTTGACGCGAATGTCTATGTCTTTACTCCTATGGGTAAAGTCATTGACCTCCCTAATGGTGCAACCCCATTAGACTTTGCTTATAAAATCCATAGTAAAGTTGGCGATAGCGCAGTCGGCGCGATCGTTAATGGCGCAATGGTACCTCTTTCAACTGTTTTAAAAACTGGTGATGTAGTGGAGATTAAAACCTCTAAAACTTCCAGCGGACCTAATGAAGGATGGCTTAAGATTGCCACAACTGGATTTGCTAAATCTCATATCCGTAAATTTTTAGCGAAGAAGAATCTTGACTTTGTTAAAGAAGAAAAGATTGCTAAGGGTAAGCAATCTATTCAAGAAATACTTAAGAACTATGATATAGATGGAGTAGATATCGAGAAACTCATGAGTGATCCTAAAGTTTTAAGTAACTTTAATTCACCTGACTTAGATACCTTATATATCAATATCACTAATAAGAATCCTACCGCTAGTGCGGTTATAGATTTTTTAAATCTAAAACCAAAAGCAGAAGAAGTAGTGTTATCAAATAAAGATCGAATTGAAGATAGCAGTGATGACTTCCCAGTATATGTTAAAAACGCTGGTAAGATCGCTATTACATTAGGCAGCTGCTGTACTCCTATTCCAGGAGACAAGATAGTGGGATACATTACCAAAGGTAAAGGCGTCACTGTTCATCGAGCGGATTGCCCTAATATTATTAACGAAAAGCAAAGAATCATTGATGTTTATTGGATGAATAACATCAAGGGTTCATATAAAGTAGATGTCAAAATTGAAGCTAGTGATAGAACCAATCTTTTAGCGGATGTAATCGCAGTTTTTAACTCGAAAAAATCTCCAGTTACCGCGATTAACGCTACCTATCACGAGCAAACACTTACCACAACAATTAAGGCAACGATTTACGTTAATGACTTAGAACATTTAACTGAAGTCTTTGCAGGTGTTAAATCCTTATCAAGTGTTCTTTCCATTGAAAGAATAGTTCACTAATAATGAGAGAAATATTATTTGTTTGTCATGGAAATATTTGTCGCTCCCCGGTAGCGGAAATAATTTTTAATGATGAAATCAAAAAGTCTAAACTAGCAGGTCAATATTACGCGACAAGCTATGCTTTAAGTAACGAAGAGATAGGCAATGATATCTATCCTCCTATGAAAGTAGTGCTCGATAAACATGGTCATCATAACGCTCATCATAGAGCGACAAGAATTACCCCTGAAGCCGCTAATTTTGCTTATATGATTTGCTATATGGATGATGAGAATTTTTGGAGACTAAAGTCCCAAATACCCGAGTATATGGCCAAATTTCAAAATATTTGTGAGTTTTCTGAAGGGATTTATGAAATCGAAGACCCATGGTACACACGTAGATTTGAACTAGTTTATAACAACATTAAGCAGTGCGTTTTAGATCTAATTAAGCACCTAGAAACCTTATAATCACTAAAAGTATCGACTTATAGTAATGACAAAAGTTTAAATATTTGTAATGCAAATTGCTTTACATCTAAGACACAAGTGAATATTATTTAAGTGACAGGAGTTTATAATTATGGCGACGATTAATATTAGGATTGACGATACTCTTAAAGATAAGTCTGAAAAAGTTCTAGATGAATTAGGATTTAGTATGACCTCAGCTTTAACTGTATTTTTAAAAGCTGTAGTAAGAACTGAAAGCATACCTTTTTCAATTGAAATACCAAATAAAACCACTCTTAAGGCTTTCAAAGAAGCTGATGATATTGCTTCGGGCAAAGTTAAAGCTAAACGTTATGCCTCCTCCAGTGAACTCAGGAAGGAACTCAAAGTTTGAAATACCAGATAGTTATTACTAGCATATGCAAAAAAGATATTAAAAGAGCCAGTAAGCAAGGAAGAAATATTGATCTTTTATTTGAAATCATCGATAGATTAAGTAATGGGGAAGTGCTTGAACCGAAATATAAAGATCATAGTTTATCTGGAAATTATAAAGGTAAACGTGAATGCCATATAGAGCCTGATTTTCTTTTAATCTATCAAATAATTGATGATGAGCTTACCTTATATGCTCTAAGAGTGGGTTCACATTCGAACCTATTTCGTTAGTCAGGTAAAGAATTTATATATTCAAAATCATTCTATTCGGTCTCCGTTG
>CACYJD010000148.1 GCA_902774655.1 uncultured Erysipelotrichaceae bacterium
ATCGCTGTAGTTAGTGTTTGTTTATAAACTTTTTGGAAATCGCTTGTTGGGCATTTTTCAGCACCGATATCATAAGCAATTTCACTATTTAGTTTTTCTAAGTTACCCCAAAGTTTTCCATCTGCTGAAGTAAATTTGTAGTAACCATAATGAACTAATACATCGTTAGCTTGTGTTGCAGTAAGTGTTTCTGCGCTATAAGCTGTGCTACCAAATTCATTATTGAGAGCTAACGCACCTAATAAAACTCTTTCATCTAATTCTTTAAAATAATCAATACTTGGGCGATATCCGCCTTGTGTTGTAACAGTATTAATAACTGTTGAAAGTTGATTAGATTTAACGAAGGTTCTCTTTTCGTCGTTGCGCATTTCAATTCTGCGCCAAAGACCTGTATTGTGTTCACTTGGCAAAGCCAATTCAACATAATATGTATTGCCTTCTGGAACAGCAATAGCGTCTTCGTAGCTATCAAAGTATGTTGAAACGCCAGGTTCAATAGCAAATAAAATACGTGCTTGGTCTTGATCGTTACAGAAGTTAGCGGTACAACCACTGACAGCTAAAACGGAAAAAGCTAAGCCGACTAAACCTAATGCGTATTTATGCGATTTTTTCACTAGTATTTCCTACTTTCTTAAGTAAATCGGTGAGACTATCTTTCATCTCATTAAATTTACTGGTGTCATAATTTCTCTTAACAATGATTACCAAATCGTTTGATAAATCAAAATTAAGTTCTTGAGCAATAATTGCTCGGATTTGTCTTTTGATTTTGTTTCGAACAACGGCATGTCCAATTTTTGTAGGGACACTTATCCCGACTCTTGGATAGCCGTAATTGTTCGACAAGAAGTAAAGTTTATAGTTAGCGCCTCTGATCTCAGTTCCATCAGAGATAACTTTTTGGAATTCGGTTCCTTTTTTAATTCTATTCTTTACTTTCATTAACAAAAATTAAGCAGAAAGTTTTGCTCTGCCTTTAGCACGACGGGCTCTTAAAACTTTGCGTCCACTTGCAGTAGACATTCTTTTGCGGAAACCGTGGATGTGTTGTCTACGTTTCTTACTTGGTTGGAATGTTCTTTTCATATGTATAATCTCCTGTGTTTTTTAACACGCGAAAAAGATTATATCTTTACCGGTATGCTAAGTCAAAGCATTTATAAAATAAAAGGGTTTTTGTGTTCGAAAATTTTATTAACTAAGTTAATCGTTTTTGACTAAATTTTGCATTAACTTCTAATTGCTGATAAAAGTGTGATTTATCCACAAAATTTGATTTAAAATTGACTATTTTTACAAGTTTTCTGAATTTGAGAAAAGTTTTCCACAAAATAAGTCATTTTTTGACAATTTTTATCGGTAAAATTTTAGCGCTATTTTCTTTCAACAAGCGGTGAAATTAAAGGCAAATTTTTGTGGAAAATTCACTATATAAATAGATTTTATCTATATTAATATAAGAAAACGCGTGTGGATAAGTAGTGAAAGATGTATATAACTTTAAACACCAATTTCCACATCAATCAACATGACACAAAAAATTATTTTAAAATGTGGATAACTACCCAAAAACTAGGTTATTTCTATTAAAAAATTGCACATTTTTGGTGGAAAACTTTTTGGCGCAAAAATTCTTATTTATTTCTATAAATTAAGGGACTATACTTTATGCATCGAAAAGGAGTTATTTATGGGAGAAAGTATAACTGAATTGCAAGCTCTCTGGAATAGGGTTCTCAGAATTGTAAAAGACGAGCTCAATGACTCTAGAATTTACGATGCTTTTATTGGTGATTCATACTTAATAAGTTACTCGAATAAAACCATGAAAGTTGTAGTTAATTCGATGCTTGCTCAAAATATTTTATCTACTAAATATTCTGCTTCTTTTGAAAAAGCTGCCTCTAATGTTGCTGGCGTACCAGTCAAAATTGTTTTCACTCAATCAACCGGTGAAGTAAACAAAGTTAAAGTAGAAGAAGAAAAACCAGAATTTTTCATGTCTTCTTCAATAAAAACTAGTTTAACATTTGATAATTTTGTCGTCGGACCATGCAATAAGAGTGCTCAACAAGCTTCACTTTTAATTGCTTCTAATCCTGGAACTTTATATAATCCATTATTCCTTTATGGCGGATCAGGTTTAGGTAAAACTCATTTATTACACGCTATTGCAAACTACATCAAGGAAAACGATCCAACAAAACGTATTCTTTACTGTACATCTGACGATTTTATCAGTGAGTTTATCTCTTATGTTAGGGGAGAAAGTGACGCAACAAAGCTAAAAGGTTTCATTTGCAAGCATGATGTATTGTTAATAGATGACATTCAACAAATTGCTGGTAAGGAACAAACTGAAATGTTCTTCTTCCAAGTCTTTACAAAGATGTATAACGATAACAAACAAATTGTAATTACATCTGATAAGCACCCTGACTTATTAAAAGGTTTCGAAGAAAGACTTAAAAGCAGATTCCAAGCTGGTCTAACAATGGATATCAAACCACCAGATCAACAAACCAGTGTGGAAATTACAAAATCGAAAATCAAATCTAGTCCAATTAATTTAGATAGTTTTGATCCTGAAGTTATTGAATTTATTGCTTCTAAATTCTCTAAAAATATCAGAAGTATTGACGAAACTACTAGTATCAATCCAACATCACATATCACTATTGAAATTGCTCAAGAAGCACTAGCTTCATTAATAATGATCAAAGACAGTAAAACTAAAATTACTGAACAAAAAATTATTAATGCTGTTGCAGACTACTATAACAAAACTCCAAGTCAATTGACTGGTAGAAGTAGACCTGCAGACATCGCTCTTCCTAGACACATATGCATGTACTTGATTAAAGAATTATTAGATGAACCATATGCAAAAATTGGTATGGCATTCTCTGGTAAAGATCATAGTACCGTTATGAGTGGTGTTAAAAAAGTGGAAAAAGAGTTGAAAACAAACACTCTTCTTCAAACTGCTGTAAGTGATATTAAAAAGATACTAAAGCAATAAAATTTAAATTTATTTAAAAAGTAGATACAAAATAGCCTGTAGGTGTTATGATATAGATTGATGACAAAGTTAAAAAACGTTAGTTATCCACATATCCACTGATGCTTATTATTAGTATCTATAAATAATAAACAAACAAACTAAACAAAATTAAAAATAAAAGGAGTGAACCATATGAGATTCATAGTCGATAAAGAAGAACTCATTAAAGGATTAACCATGGTAAGTAAGGCTGTTCCTCAAAAAGTCGAACTACCTATCCTAGCTAATATAAAACTTGAATTAAATAATAAAGGTTTAGAAATTGTTGGAAGTGATAATAATCTTACAATTCGTACTATTGTTCCTTACATGATTGGTGATAGAGAAATCATTCGTGAAGCACGTCCTGGTGCAACTTTAATAGGTTTAAAGATTTTCTCAGAAGTTATTCGCCACTTAGAAGGAAATGATGTTAGTATCGAACTTATTGATAATTCTATTTTAAGAATTGATGATGGACGTTCTAATTACAAACTTAATTCAATTTCCGCTGATGAATACCCAGAGATTGACCTTAATATCACAGGCGCCTTCTTTGAAGTTAAGGCAAAAGACTTTGTTTCATTAGTTGAACAAACCGCTTTTGCTGCAAGTATCAAAGAAACTCGTCCTATCTTAACCACTGTTAACTTAGAAGCTGCTAGTAATCAACTAACCGCAACTGCTACAGATACAGCTAGATTAGCTAGAAAAACAATTTCTATTGAAAATGACGTTAGATTTACTGCTAACATTCCAGCTAAGAAATTGTTAGATATCGTCCACTCTTTTGAGGGTGATTCAATCGTTAGTGTTTCTGTTAGTGATAAGAAAGCATTATTCTCATTTGATAACACTGTAATTGCCACAAGATTAACAAATGGTGATTATCCAAATACTAAAAACATTGTTCCAAAGACATTCAATTACTATCTTGAAGTTAATTCACGTGAACTTCTTGGTGCTATGGAACGTGTATCTTTACTTAGTGCCGATCGTGATGGCGTTATTAAACTCCTCATGTCTGAAGATGGTATCGAAGTCATTTCTAGATCTAGCATGGTCGGTAGTGCGAACGAAAAAATTAGCACTTACCAATTTAACGGTGAAAGATTCGAGATTAGTTTTAGAGCCAGTTTTGTTGCGGACGCAATCAAGGCTGTTAAGTGTGAAGATGTCGAAATTGCATTTATAGGCGAAATGAAGCCATTTGTTGTTAAGAACCCTAAGGATGACTCAATCGAC
>CACYJD010000149.1 GCA_902774655.1 uncultured Erysipelotrichaceae bacterium
AATTTGATAAATCTCATCTCTATTTAGAGTTCCTACAATTTCTAATGAAGATTTATCAACCATTGTGATTGTATTTTCACTAGGCAAAGCAGTAGTGGCGCCTTGATAAGTATGAAGCGCTTCAAATAGTTCATGAATCACTCTAGAACTTACAAGTGGTCTAGCGCCATCATGAATTAAAACTCCATCAGTCTTTTCAAGTTTGTTTTCTAAAGATTTAAGGCCATTATATGCACTTTCTTGACGAGTTTCGCCACCTTTAACAATATCGATGACTTTGGTAAAACCAAAACATGAAACAAGAGATTTGACTCCTTCAATATTCTCTTGTTTCGTAACCAAAACAATTTGATCGACATCACTAGAGTCTTCAAACGATTTAATTGTGTAATAGATTAAAGGTTTATTTTTAACTAACACAAATTGTTTTGGTGTACTTTCACCAAAGCGGGTACTTGAACCTGCTAATAAAATGATTGCAGTATTATTCATCTTCTCTTTCGATTTCCGCCATGATCTTTTCAAAGACTTTGTTTTCTTTTTCGGCAATGCTGCTGTTAATTGAAATCTTATCGATAATCATTTTCATAATGGTGTCAAGTTGTGAACCTTCGCGATAATCAGATAAGCAACAGTAGTTGACTCTATCTGAAACAGCAAGGTTATGCATAACTTTTTTATCTTTTTTAGTGTAAACAGCAATAGCTTTACCACCGTTTTGTTTTACTAAAACCATGCTTGGAACATCAGTCATTCCATCGCCAATGTATACCATATTTTCATAAGGGACTCTGTTTTCCACTAGTTTAGAGTTAACTTTTTTATCGTCGTTTACATCTAACGCACCTTTATGAATTCTAAAGAAGTATTGGGTTTTTTGAGTGTAGTTAATTGCGAATTTAGGCCAAATTGGCTCTTTGGTTTCTTCATCAAATAAGAACTCACAACCATAGATTTCTTTAAATTCTTTGGCGATAGAGGTACCTTCTAGGATTTCTTTGGTACCGCTACTAATTAGGTAGTGTTCAACAGTGACACCTTTTTCTTCGCCATAAGCGTTAATTCTACGGAACCAATCTTCGACACCTGGGAAATACTTCACGTTTTTACCAAATTCTTTTAATTGTTCTTTTGTAAGATGTAATCCTTTTTCTTTGGCAAGTTTAACCATCATATACATGTAAGAGAGAATTCTTTCGACACCGGTCTTTTCACTGAAAACTCCGGTAGCGCCCCAGAACTCTTCTGGTTTCATGCCTAAAGCAGGAATAAATCCATAGTTTTGCATATCGGTTGTAGACAATGTTTTATCAAAGTCGTACAAGATAGCCATTATTATTTGTTTTTTCATACGAAATCCTCATTAAAAAATTTATCACACGCATAGAGATATGTCAATTTTACAAAGTAAAGCAACTATATCTATAATAACAGCTCATTTTTTCAAATAAACATATAGGAAGTCCCCTCTTTGAGACTTTTTGATCATTTATTTAAGCGACAATTTAGACGTAAAAAAAGCACCGATTTAACGGTGCAATTTTCTTTACAATGGTGCAGCGAATGAGAATCGAACTCACACAGGTTGCCCTATACGCCCCTCAAACGTACGCGTCTACCAGTTCCGCCATCGCTGCAAATGCGCTTAATAAATATAAACTCTTTTGAGTATATTAACAAGTGCTTTTTTATGAGAGTAAAGTAAATAATAAGGAAGCGATACCTAAATAAGATATCAAAGATATAACATCAACAAATGTTGTTAATAATGGTTGAGCAACAATTGCTGGGTCTTTTTTAACTGCAGCAACACCAAGTGGTAAGCAAACAGCAATAATTTTAGAAATAAATGATCCTGCAAATAAGGTTAAGGAAACAGTTCCAGCAACCTTGATGGCGTTAAAGAAGAATTCTTGATACCAACATAGACCATTCCAGATAGTAGGGAATTCTCCGCCAACAGTGATTTCACCATTGGTAACGATACCTGTGTATTGCTCCATCATAAACCATAGGAAAGCAAATGCTGCAATAACAGAGGAGACAATTAATGCAGTTAGAGCTTCTTTCCTGATAACTTTCCAGAAGTCTCTAGGAGTAAACTCTTTAGTGGCAAGTCCTCTAATCATTAAAGCGATTGTTTGGCCACCAGCGTTACCCCCGGTATCCATAAGAGTAGGAACAAAGGCAATAAGAACAGGAACTAAATTAAAGACAGTAGCTTTTTCAATTCTATCTAACGCCATAGTGGTGAATGTACCAAGGATTAATAAAACGATAATCCAAGGGATGCATTTAAGTGCCATCTTAGCGCTAGATGTATCAAGATATGAATCTTCTAATGGTGCAACGTGGCTTAAAGCTTGAACGTCTTCAGTAGCTTCTTGTTCGATAACGTCAACGATATCGTCGATAGTAATTAAACCAACTAAACGATTTTCACTATTTAAGACAGCGATAGCGTTTAAGTCGTAACGTTTAACCATGTTAGCGACTTCTTCTTGGTCGGTATTTGTGTTAACTGTGACAAAGTCACGATTCATAATTTCACTGACAGTTTCGTCACCATTAGCGAAAATCAAATCATCAAGGTCGAGAGTGCCAACAAGGTTTCTCTTGTTATCCATAATGAATAATGTATAAAC
>CACYJD010000150.1 GCA_902774655.1 uncultured Erysipelotrichaceae bacterium
AACCATGATCCTTATTCGATATTCGCGTTAGGGTGGGCGAATCCATATGTTGTGGATTTAAGCAAGCAGGATAGTTATTCAGTTACATTAAATAAATTCGTTGACAGCCACGATTTATTGTTGGTCTCGAATCATTCATTTGCTTCACCGTTTGATGAGTATTTCCTTTTTGAATATTATTCGCCAACAAGACTAAATGAATTTGATTCAAAATATTCTTACTGCGGTGTTTATCCTAAAGGTCCCAGCGAATCAGGTGTTAGATTATGGCATGTTGATGCTCGCTTAGTGTATACAAACAAATTAAATGAGTTCATAAGCGTCAATAACATTACCAATAATATTCAAAGCGGTAAGTATTATTTACATGCACTCGCAAATAGTAGATATAGCAGTGGAAATACCGAACACGTATCACCATTAGGCGCAAACTACTATGATTACAATATTCTCCAACTCATTAGAAATAGTTCGGTCAAAATTTATAAAGACGCAGAAACAATAACTAACAATGATCTTTTCAAATTAAATAAAGAATATAATATGGCGGATATGGCCAAACAATTTAAAAACACTGGACTTCTTAACGATAAAACAAGTTGCAGTTTTAAATTTTCTATTACCAGTAACAGCGATAAATCTATTACAATAAGTATCGCTAAAAACTAATGCACCCATAGTTCAATGGCAGAACACTTGCTTCCCAAGCAAGCTATACGGGTTCGATTCCCGCTGGGTGCTCCAAATAATTTAAATCCATTGACCCATAATAATGGTTACATGCGATAAATGGCTAAAAATGATGGCCCTTTATCGCTTTTTAAACCCTTCAAAGATTCCATTTTTATATTTAACACTCAAACAACCTAATGCGTAGATAATGTTTTATGATAAAATGAAGATAGAATCTGATTTAATTTATTATGAAAAAGATTTTTGCGATTGCTTTAACATCTATAGCATTAATGCTAACTGGATTTGCTACTTCTTGTGGGGATAATAATCCACATGAACCAACCTATAAAGATTTTGAAAATGTCTTTTTTGATAATAAAACTGTAACTTACGATGGTGAATCTCACATATTAGATGAGGTTAGAGGAGCGCCAGAAGGTACGGAAATAACTTATACGGGTAGGGAGTCTCATATTGATACAGGCACATACGTTGCCAGTGCTCTTTTAACCAAAAATGGCTATAACAATAAGACTTTAACAGCGACTTTAACAATTAATAAAACAACTTTTGAAAATATCACATTTAGTGACGGCACCTTTGAATATGATGGTTCTGCACATTCTATTTATGTCAGTGGCGTCCCTTCTTTTGCTACTGTTAAATATTCGAATAATAATAAAGTAAATGTTGGTGTCTACAATGTCACCGCAACCATTACCGCAACTAATTATGAAACAATGACAAGGACCGCTACGTTACGTATCACTGGCAAACAAATTACCGGAATTACACTTGAGGATGCCTCATTTCAATATGATGGTCAACCTCATTCGTTAGAAGTTTTCGGTGAACTGCCTTCAGGAGTTTCCGTTTCGTATACAAATAATGGTAAAACCGATTCCGGTACTTATAAAGTTAGTGCCACACTTTCTGGCACCGGATATGATTCACTTACATTAACTGCAACGTTAACTATTACACCAATAGAATTATCTAAATCTGGTTATTTCCTTAGTAGAGCTTATTTATATGATGGTCAAAACCATAGTGTATATGTCGATAGCGCTCCTTCTGGACTTACTATTTCTTATAAGTGTCTAAATGCTAGTGGAACTAACACATTTAAAGATATTGGTGTTTATGAAGTCGAAGCAACGATTAAATCAGATATTAATCATTTAAGTAAAAAATACGCTACATTAACAATAACAACTCCTGCTTCTATGAGTGTAGATTCATCGAAAACACCTCTTACTATAGATGACAATTTAAAATGGGATCAGCTCCATGGTGCTTTAGGAAATGGTAATTTCACATTGAAAAATATATCGGGATCCTATGATGTTGAAAAAGTAGATGATGAAGCACCGGCTAATTTACTTGATGATACATTTGAAGGTCATACCAGTGGTTATATCTTCGCATCAGATGGAAAAGATGCTTATCAGCATTCATATTCATTGAATAAACCAGATGTATCTAATTATTACCACTATTATAAAGAACAAGGAAATGATATTATTCATCTAGAGTTTAATGATGACACTAATACTGGCAATATAACCAAATTTCCAAAACAAGCATTTAAAGAAACAATTACTTATGATTTTGCGTCAGATGTATTTGTTGCTTTAACAAAAGGTGAAAATGGCGAATTTTTACCTGGTGTTGATGGTGATGATTCTTACAATAATGTAGGAATTCCATACATCGGAGATGGTATCTTTACTGTTTTAATGGAACACCCTCACTCTCAACCATTGAGTAATGGCTATACAAGATATTTTTATGAAATATTAAAAGTTTATAACATTGGTAACACTATCGTTGATATTCCAACTAACTATATACCATCACAAAATTACATTGATAATAAAGCGGGTGTTGATACTTTTTATCTTGGTGGAGTCCAATATTGTATGGCGAACTTCGGTTCAGCCACAAAAGGTTATTATCTATTTTC
>CACYJD010000151.1 GCA_902774655.1 uncultured Erysipelotrichaceae bacterium
GAACAACATTAGTTATTAGGAAAAGAGAAAAGTAGGTAGAGATATGGAAGCATTTAGAAAAAGACTAAGAGTATTTAATTTAGGAATATTAGCGGGAGAAGCAATTGCTTTTGGAGGTATTTTATTTATCCTAGCAAAAGCATTTATACCTTCTAACGATATAATCACATCCAACTTAGTAGGAGCATTATTATTCCCGGTTGGTTTACTTCTTGTCTGTTATTTCAAACTTAACTTATATACAGGTAAGATTGGAATGGCTTTTAGAAATAAGAAATTAGACAAGTCTGGATTAAATACATTTGAATGGCTCGCTTGGATTTTGATAGGCAACGCAGTTGGAGCTTTCGCTGTTGGCGCAGTTATCTATGCATTAACTTTAATCAATAAAGAATCTAGCTTTTCACAAGCAGTCTACGCTGTAGGTGCAAGTAGAATTATGGCGTTTGATTTTATAAGTATTTTCAATATGTCTTATAAATCTATTCTTTGTGGAGCACTTGTTTACATTGCAATCTATTGCTTTAACAGATTGAATACAAACTTTGGCAAGGTAATTGGTGTAGTAGTCCCAATTGCTTTCTTTGTTTTTGCAGGATTCCAACACTGTGTAGCTAATATGTTTTATATTGCCACTGGGGCAGCCTGGGGACTTGAATCATTTATTGGATTACTTATTTGTATCTTAGGTAACTCTATCGGTGCTTTATTACTCGACTTATTTGTTAAATACGAATAGGTTCTCACTTATTTCATAAAAAAACAGTGGCGGCTGCCACTGTTTTTGATTCTCTTTCTTATTAGCTATTTGAACTTGAAGATGAACTTGCTTGAATCTTTGCAACGATTTCAAGAATTCTAAGAATCATTTGTAATAATTCAATAATGATGTCGTTGATGTATTCGATATTATAGAGTTTGAATAAGCTCTTCATCATTTCAATTTCTTGATCATTAGCGAGGTTCTCTTGCTTAAGTAATTCTAAGCATCTCTTTTGAGCTTTAACTTCAGTCTTTAAGACCATGATTGAAAGAATAAAGCTTAGTAGATAGAACGCTAATGAAGCGGCTACTGAAATAATAGAAACAACGCCTGAGAAATTGAAGAAAATGATATCTGCAATAACACCAACAGCAATTAATGGAATAAATGCAATTGGGCCAAAATAAATAAGTGGTGTTAAGGCAATTCTTGTCTTCATATCTTTATCGCCTTCTTTATCAAGGACAGCTAATCCTACTTTTTGAGCACCCATTGCTAAAGAAGAGATAGAGTTTTTCTTAATTGTTCTTCTTCTTAGTCTAATCTTTTTGAAATAGTGTGAATAACTATTTCCGAATAAGAAGGAACCTTTAACTGATACTTTAATGTGTTGTAATCCGTTTTCATCAAGCATTCTTCTGGCTACTTCTTCACCGTTAATGCCTGCAGAGTTCATTGTGCGGTTATATTTGATGTATTTGAAGAATAAAACTATTTCAACAATTACAGCAAAAAGAGCCACGAGAATTAATAGACCACCTACAATTACAATTGCCCATTGAATCGCAGGAGATACATTTTCAAAACCTTCAATATTATCAAATGGTAACATATGTTATCCTCCGTGATTTAATAATATCTTAATTGTTATTAAAAAGACAATCTAATTAATTTATAATTAAAGTATCTTTGGAGGTAATCTATGATTAACGAAAAAATATTTGAAGTCTTAAAAAGAGAATTTGTTTTACAAGAAATCGACATCAAAGAAGATGCTCATCTATCCAAAAAAGGCTTCAAATTTAATATAAAAGTTTATAACGTTCCAGAAGTTGGCCATCTTTCATTTCTTACCCTAAGCGGAATGCTTGGATTAATGAAAATGGACACGATGTTTTTAACATCTAATGAAGTTGATGCTCCATTATTTAGCATTGATCTGGTTAAGGCTATGGGCAAATACACTGCACTAGTTGAGATATATGACACTCAATTAAAACCAGTAGATGAAAAATACGCTAAGAAGATGACTGACATTCGCGAACACGATAAAGATATTGCTGACTATGATGGAGGCGAGCATTGGTACGATTCTTTAAGAGAACCATTCAGTTACGCTAAAAAATCTACAAAGAAGACAATTGACAAAGTTGAAAAGTCTTTATTAGATTACGTTAAAGTTTTTTCTAAATATGTTAAAGGTTTAAAACCTTGTAAGAAGGATAAAAAAGTCCAAAAGAACCGAGAATATGTTGATAATTTACTTAAAAATGGTGGTCCAGCCGTTAACACTTTTAAGAAATTATTTGGCGAAGAGAAGACTAAAAAGATTGTTATTGATTACTTATACGGATTGGAATAACACATTATGAGTTTTCGAAAAAGACTCACCATTATCATTTTAAATGGTATCACTGCCATATCCGCTATTGTTGGCATCATATTATGCTGCACATCCGTCGGTGGTTTTATGACCGGGCCAAGAGTTTTTCTATTCTTTACAATTCAGTCTAATTCTTGGATAGGTATATTATGTCTAGTTGACTTGATTTTTAAACTTTTTAATAAGAAAACCAATAGGCTATATCTTATTTTTAAAGAAGTGTTTACGGTTGCTATTACATTAACTGGTGCTGTTTATGTCTTTGTTTTAGCTCCTACATTTTTTGCAACTGCATGGGAGTTAAGCTTAGTATTAACTCATGTAGTTGTTCCTTTTGGTGCAATTGTATCTTATTTCTTAGATAGAGATCGTAAACTATTTAAAAAGTGTGATTTCTTATATGCTGCAATCCCACCTTTATATTATTTGATATTTGTTATTATTGGCTGGTTTGTACCATTTGACTATACCGGTAGTGGGGTGAATTTCCCATATTTCTTTATGAACTTTGGATCACCTGTTGGTATATTTGGTTTTGACTTCACTAGTGGTAACGAATACTTTATGGGTAGTTTCTACTGGATTATAGTTCTTTTATTCTTTGTATTAGGCATCTCTTTGCTTTACTTGAGAGTTGGTAAGAAAAAGGAAAATTAATAATTTAATTCGCTGGCAATTTTGCGAATAGAATCTTCACTTAATAGGCTATGTAAATCCTCAAAAGAGGC
>CACYJD010000152.1 GCA_902774655.1 uncultured Erysipelotrichaceae bacterium
AAAATAATTGATAATTGATAATTGATAATTGATAATTATTCGTAACTTTGCAATATGAATGAAAGAATTAACTGGATGGACTGGGCAAAATTCCTTGCCGTCGCTCTGACCATTCCTTGTCACATCCCACAGGAATTGGGAGCTCAACCTGTTACCTATTTCGAGGTTTTCCTGCTGGCCTGCCTAATGTTTAATTCTGGTTATTTGAAGAAAGAGCGAACCAACATCAAAGAGGAACTTAAAAAGTATTGGCATCAATTGGGAATTCCATACCTTATATTTAATATAGTATTCATTCCGTATTGGTTGATTAAATTTTATTTTGAGCATGGTGCAATGCCCACCCTTTCTGAGTCCATGCGACCTATTTACGGTGCATTACTGTTACAGACGAACAATAGTTTTGCAGAAGAGTTGAATCCCGTCACATGGTTTATTGCTGCCCTTTTCATTATGCATCTACTATTAGATATTAGTTTCCAATTAAAACATGGAACATTGTTTATGATTGGTTTATGTCTTTTAGGTATGGGGCTTTATGTCGTTAGCAAATACAATCGGTTTACTACACATTATGTTTTAGTTGGTATTTTCAAAGCTCTCGTTTTCTATTACATGGGTTATTTATGCCGAAAATACGACATCTTTAATAAATGTATTTTTAAAAAAGATCTTATAGGTTTCTTTGTCACACTATCACTCAGTATAGTCCTGTTTCATTACCATGCTAACGAAACATATTTCCAGATGCACATGCTATCCTATTTCCCTGCTGTTCTGTTTGGGCTCCTTGCTTTCATATACTTCTGTCATCGGATTGCACTGGATGCTCACAGGATTTATCCGATACGGTATCCTCAAACCTATCTTCCAGGTATCTACAGACCACATCTACACACCACTGGAGGCATACGCCTTAGGGCTATTTGTCACCATTCTGCTCTACCCCATCATTCTATTCTTCCAAGCAAAAATGCCTTGGATGTTAGGAAAGAGAGGTTAATTGCTCTAAACAGCTTATCCGTTTTAGATAACTAAAACTAAAATTATCGTATATACAATGAAAAAAAGGGCAAAAAATTTGCATCATAAAAAAAATATACTAACTTTGCATCAATATACCAACAAAATCTACAATTATAATAAATGGACCTAAGCATTATAGTTCCTGTATACAATGTCGAGAAATACATTCGTACGTGCATCGAAAGTATTTATAAACAAGGACTTGACGAAGACAGCTTTGAGGTAATTATTGTTAATGACGGGACGCCTGACCGTAGCATGGAGATGATTACCGATATCATTGCTGCCCACCAAAATATCGTGGTCATCAATCAGGAAAACCAAGGCCTGTCTGATGCACGTAATAATGGTATCAAAGTAGCAAAAGGAGAATATATCCTCATGCCAGCCTCTGACGATTTACTCATAGAAAATAGTTTAAAGCCTCTACTCGAAAAAGCGCAGGAAACAAAAGTAGATTTAGTCGTGGCAGACTTTTTATCTATGACTGATCAAGAAATAGACGATTTATACAATAAAGAGTTCAAACAACCTGAGCCACAGTTTAAAAAGATTGTTGGCGAACATATCTATTTAGAATTATTAAATCCTCATCAATGTTTCGTTTGGAGGACTCTTTACAGAAGAGAATTCCTTGTAACAGAAAATTTGATATCCTATCCGGGCATACGATTTCAAGACATACCATTTACACATGAATGCTATCTCAAAGCAAGCAATTGTATTCGTACAAATATACTTTTAAATATTTACAGAAAGTGGCCAGGATCAGCCACCAACGCTTACAAATTTGAAAACTCCAGACATTTTATTACTGCTATTGCCCTGACATGGCAATTAAGACAAATTGAAGGACTTTCATCAAACTTGCTGTATAAGATAGAAGAGAATGTCTATATATCACTTCGCTCCATGATATATGATACGTTACATGGCATCAAAAATAAAAAAGATAGGTATGTGTTGATGAATTACATAAACTTTCAGGCTCCAGATTTAAATTTCACCCATAGCATCCAACAAAGGTTGATAACTATGATGATAAAAAAAACACCACACTTTTTTATAAACATATACTATCAATATGCACAGATAGTATATAAAAAAAGATATAAGATATGGAAAAGATAGATTTTTATTACATGGTTGAACTCTACCGACCAAGAATGGCAAAAGACATACATTCGTATGCCACACCTTTTACACCTTTCTTGATACACCATCGAATCTTCAGCTCGCAGTTAAATTAAAAAAAGGAAAGAAACATGACAATAGTATATGTTATGGAATCTCTTGTCCCCAAGGGTGGAACAGAAAGAATTATATCTGAGAAAGCTAATTATCTTGCTGAACAATACAAATATAACGTATATATTATCACTTGCACACAACAACAAGACCAACCAAATGCTTTCCAATTATCGTCATCAGTCCACCAAATAAAGTTGGCCATTCCCTATTATTCACAATATTGTTATAAATACCCCAAAAGATTCTTTGTAAAACTATCAATTAACAAAAAACTGAAGGAGGCAATTATTGAGGCTGTTCAACAAATCAATCCAGACATTTTAATAGGCATTGGACATTATAAGGCCGATTTAATTAGCTCTATCAAGTGTCGTGCAAAAAAAATAATTGAATGTCACGAAGCACGTTTTTTTACACAATCTGGTATGGCCAACCACCAAAATGTTCTTTCAAAGCTTTTTACAAAATTCTATCGTAAATTATATTTTAGGACAATTGAGAGAAAAGCTGATGTTATTGTTACATTAACAGAAGGAGATAAATTATTATGGAATAAGGCCAAACGCATAGAAGTTATACCTAACTTCTCAAATATACAAGTCTCGCAGATAAGTTCATGCCATTCGAAACGTGTCATTGCAGTGGGGCGTTTATCTTGGGAGAAAGGATATGATAGACTGATAGATATATGGGAACTCGTATCAAGAAAAAGTCCAGACTGGCAACTGGATATTTTTGGAGAAGGTGAATTAGAGAAAAATCTAAGTTACAAAATAGCAAAAAAACATATAAATAATATTACTATACATCCAACAACGAATAATATCAGTTATGAATTTTCCAAAAGTTCTATCTGTGTTATGACGTCTTACTATGAAGGTTTTGCATTAGTCCTACTAGAAGCCTTAAAACACGGCGTTCCATGTGTTGCATATGATTGTCCTTTTGGACCTGCAAGCATCATAGAAGATAATAGATGCGGTTATCTCATTGATAATGGAAACA
>CACYJD010000153.1 GCA_902774655.1 uncultured Erysipelotrichaceae bacterium
AGTAGTGAATTCTATTATGAAAAAGCAAATACCTCCGTGCTGCAAAACTCTTTTTAAGTGGGTAATCTGATGAGCGGAGATATTTGCTAAAGGAAAACTAGTTTTCGATTTTGTTTGCTTAGCTTCAAAATCGATATATTTTCCTTTATAGACACCGTTATAGTCAGTAGTGGATTGCTTCTCAAAATAGGCATCAACAATTTTTGGGCCATGTGTATAATCAACTTTAACAACATTTATTGGTGTTGGTCTTTTAGTGACTACACATAAATTTTGTTCGATATAGTATTCATTAGAAAGATTGATATCTCCTTCTAAAGACATACCTCTATTAGCACTTGAAAGATGTAGTCTTGGATCGACAACTTTTTTCTCATTTAGTGGACTATATAGTGATTTTTTTGGATTTTTAAGTGATTTTTGATTTGGATAATTGATCATTGCAAGAATTCCTTAATCGATTCATCAAAATCTTCTGGAGAAACGCTTTTCTTTTCGACGATTAAGCGTGTCAAAAGATTATGAATCGGTTCAGGGAGATGTCTTTGTTTGGCAAGGACTTTCTTGTACTCGTTTTGTGTAATCTCTTTATGATCAATGAATGCTTGATATAGATATGCAAGATTGATGGCGTCTGCTAATGCGTTATGTTGAGTTCCTTTGAAATCTACTCCATAAAGTTTAAGTAAATTCGCTAATGAGTAGGTATTTGAGTTTTCGTCTCTAACGAAAGTAGCGGTGAATTCACTGAAATCAAAGGAATGTTTAATCATTAGTTGAACATCCTCTTTTGGAGCGTCTAGATTGTACGCTAAAGATTGAGCAAGGATTCTTTGATCATGGTTACCGAATGTAATCCAAAGTGTTTTAGTGAACTCACGACCTAGATATTTTTTGAGATCATTAATAACAACTCGGAAAGGTTTGCCATTCTTTTTGACATCATCCTCTGTGATATGAGTAAGGTCGACGACTACCTTACCAATCTTGTTTTTAGGTTTAACCAAGGAATAATAACCCTGATGGATCTTTTTAATAGAACCATCTTTTTTTAGCGAGACTTTGACTGCTCCGATTGCAATCATTTCATGAGAAAACTGTGTTCCTTCTAAGTCTAAGAACGTAATCATGTTTCTGTGATTAATATGTCTTTGTAGTTCTCTCATAAGCGTGAAATATAATAACACAAGTGTTTTATAAATACACTCATATAATGTTTGTATTTGGTGTGAATTATATATATAATTTCCGGTATGAAGGATAAACTAAATTTTTCTAGTCAATCACTCCTCGAACTTGAATTTAGTCCGATTGATAGAGGATATAATCCTCTTGAAGTTGATCAAACACTAGATAAGATAATTCAAGATTATATTTACTATGAAAAGTTTAAAAAAGACGCTGTTCCTTATATTAGAACTCTCGAGAGCAATATGAAGACTCTCCAAGATAACTATCATACATTAGAAGTTGTCAAAGCTTCTTATGAAGATCGATTGAAATATATTGGTGATAACCCAAATGCTAGTAGAGAGAACATCGACTATATTAAGCGAATTAGAGCGTTAGAAGACTTCCTTTATAAAAGAGGATTTGATCCTTCAAAAATCAAATAAACTCCGACTCGGATAACTGCTTATTAATTTAAGAGGAAAGTCCATGCTCGCACCATCTGCGATGATGGTAGTGATTGTGCTAGCGGAAAAAATAACGCTAGGTATATGGGAGCATATAACGGCGAAACTAGTCTAAAACTTCGGTCATGATGATGTTTCTGAAAGTGCCACAGAGACGAGCTTAATAGAAATATTAAGGTGGAACGTTGGTAAACCCCACAAGCGAGAAACCCAAATTTGGTAGGGGAGGTTAGGAAAGAGAACTGAATCAATCCTAGCATGCTTATGCATAGATAAATTGTTATCCTAGACAAAACATGGCTTATAGAGTCGGATACTCACTAGATTAGGAGAATAGAGAAGATGAACACTCCAACAAAAATTACATTTACAAGAATCATTATGATTGCCCTATTAGTTGTGGGCTTATTTGTTATTGCATTTATACCTAATTTAACAATCCCTGATATTGGAAATTCCGGTATAAACTGGCTTTATTTTGGTGTTTTTGTCTTTTTTGTAATTGCAGCGTTCACTGATTTTTTAGATGGTTATCTAGCAAGAAAAAACAATCAAGTTACTGATTTAGGTAAGTTCCTTGATCCAATTGCAGACAAGATGCTTAACGATTCAGTGCTTATTTTCTTACTTGTTCCTCAAGCATACGCTTTAAATCAAAGAAGAGATAACTTAGCATTAACCATTTTAGCGGTGTGTGTCATTTTAATGATTGCTAGAGACTTAACTGTTGATGGCATTCGTTTCATGGCCGCTAAAAAAGGTGAAGTAATTGCTGCAAATATTTTTGGTAAAGTTAAAACAGTTTTACAAATGATTGCTATTCCAATGATGTTACTTAATGATTGGCCATTTAGATACTTTGATAGTGCTTGGCCAGAAGCTTTACAAATCAGCAACATTTTTATGTATTTAGCCACAATTATGAGCATAGTCTCCGGTGTAATTTACGTTAAACAAAACATTAAAGTCGTTAAATAGATGGAAGAATTACTC
>CACYJD010000154.1 GCA_902774655.1 uncultured Erysipelotrichaceae bacterium
CATTCAATTGATAATTATAGAGACCAACTTACTGAAAAAGCAAATCAACTTCTTCGTGAAATGGTTGGATATAAAGAAGAAACTCAAAAAGAAATTGAAATAATCAAATCTGAATTAGAAGAAGAACGAAATAAGCGCGCGGCCATTAACGAGGAGATTTTACGTCAGAAAAAACTTGAAGAACAACAAGATTTCTTCCGTATTCAACTTAACCCAGATGATTCAAATGACATTGAATTACTTCGTTCAATAACTCCACGCTTACGCCATCCAGAAGCAATTAACAAAGTCATATGGACCGGCTACTATCAAAAACCACTTGCAGAACTTCGCAAACGTATTCTTACAAACGGTGATGTAAGCGGTGTCTACAAAATTACACGATTAAAAACCAATGAGATATATATAGGACAAACAACATCAGTTGATAAGCGCTGGCAAGAACACGTCAAATCAGCCTTAGGAGTTGGAACATTAGCTTCTTCTCAACTTCATCGCGCGATGGCAGCTGATGGATGTGAAAATTTTACTTTTGAACTATTAGAAGTAGTTCCAAAAGACAAATTAAGAGAACGTGAATCGTATTACATTGATTTTTACGACAGTAAGACCTATGGATTAAATAGTGTCTCTGGCGATAAAAAATAAAACTGTTTAAAATCCCCAATTTTGTGGAGACGTTAATCAATTTTGCTACTTATAATTAGAAAGGAACAAAGGAGATTAATTATGGGATATATTTATAAGATTACTAATTTAATTACAAATGATTTATATATAGGTCAAACAGTTCATACTATACAACAACGATGGAAAGACCATTTAGACACTTGTTTTAATACTAATAGCAAATCTAGTTATTATATATTATATAAAGCTATACGAAAGTATGGGGTTGAAAACTTTAAAATAGAACAAGTAGAAGAATGTGATAATTCTTTACTAAATGAAAGAGAAATATATTGGATTAAACAGTTTAATTCTTATTATTTAAATAATCATGGATATAATATGACTCTTGGAGGGGATGGGGTAGTTAAATACTCTGATGAAGATATATTATCTTTATGGAACCAAGGGCTCAAATCATATCAAATAGCAGAACAACTTGGCGCCAATGTGGGCACCATTAGTGATAGATTAAAAGTATTAAAACCAGGAGAAGCAAGAAAGAGACATCTTGATAGCAATAAAAAATCAGTATTACAATATGACTTAAATGGTAATTTTATTAAAAAATGGGATTGTATCCAAGATGCAGAACAAGAATTAAATATCTCACAAGGAAATATTACTAAATGTTGTCAGCACAAAATGGATTTTGCTAAAAATAGTTTTTGGCTTTATGAAGATGACAATACACCAATCGCCCATTTAATGATAAATTATGCTTTATCTATAAAATGTAATTCAGTAGATTTAATTGATAAGAATGGAAAGATTTTAGAACAATTTAATTCCGCGGCGGAAGCAGAAAGAATAAAAGGAATTACAAGAGGTAAAATTAGTGAAGTTTGTAATCATAAACGAGGAAGAAGAACTGCGGGAGGATATAGATGGCAATGGTCTTATCCACTAAAAAGACAAATAATAGAACTTAATAGTTCTAAATAAAATAAACGCGAAAGCGAAGGAGAATAACCTTATGACAAATTTAACACAAATGCAAGAGTTAATTGTAAAAACAGACAAATCTAAAGTATTAGTATCAAGTTCTGCCGCGGCAGGTAAAACACTATGTTTAGTTGAACGAATTAAGTATTTACTTGACACAGGAGTGCCTCCATCAGAAATAGTAGCTATTACCTTTACTAACAATGCCGCAGCTGAAATGTATAATCGCTTAAATAATGCTAATGGATTATTTATTGGAACAGTTCATTCATATTGTAATTATTTATTACGGGGCGGAGCAATAGATACAACAGACATACTTAATGAAGAACGATTTGATGATTTATTTGAAGAGATTAAAAAAAATCCGAATTGTATTAAACATGTTACTCATTTAATATCAGATGAAAGTCAAGATATATCAACAAAGCAATTTGAGTTTTACGAAATGATACATCCTGATAATTATATGTATTTTTATGATATTAAACAGACTTTATATCGTTGGCGCGATGCAGACCCAGATTATTTAATTAATTTATCACATCAAAATGATGTATCTGTTTACCAAATGAGACAGAACTTCCGTAATCTACCAGATATACTTAATTTTGCGAAAAAATTTCTTTATCGACTTGGTCCAGATTATGATGATGACTCAATTCCTATGAGGAAAACTGATGGCAAGCCGCACGTATTAGAAGGAACTTATACACCTTCCGAAGCAGTTGCTTCACTTATACTCGCGGCAGACCGACTTAACACTCAATGGGGAGATTGGTTTGTATTATGTAGAACAAATAGTGATATAGCTTTATTTCAACAATTGTTTGCAGCTAAGGGCATTCCAACAGATACATTTAAACAATCAGAACTGACTAATGCACAAATACAGGATAGATTGAAAGAAAATACAGTTAAAATCTTAACTGTCCATTCTGCCAAAGGAATGGAAGCACCTTACATTCTTTCATATAATATAAGAGCCTATAATGATGAT
>CACYJD010000155.1 GCA_902774655.1 uncultured Erysipelotrichaceae bacterium
GGAGTCCTATATACAGGAGCAGCAGTATGCGCTATCCAAATAACTTTAGTAGTCCTCAATTTCTTCCAACCACTATTATTTGAGATTAATGAAAATGGAGAATATATCGTTCAAGTTGCTAGATACGTAATGTGTGGCATCCAAAGCTTGATGTTCTTAGTTATTGCTATATATGTTTGGTACACAAGTGCATTTAGAAAAGCATCTAGAAGAAAGTGTTTAACTATTGGTTTATATTCTTTCCTTATGGCAATTGCAATTGGATTACAAGCTATCTATCCAGTTCAACCAATGTATTCTGCTGGATTCCTCTTCGGTGTATGTGCGTTACATACATTCGTTATTGAAGAAGAAAGAAGAACACAACAAATTGAACTCGATCAAACAAAAGTTAAAGTCCTTATCGATCCTCTTACAGGAGTCTATTCTAAACACGCTTACGTTGATCATGAAGCAGAAATTGATAGTCAAATTAACGATAACAAAATGGGACCATTCGCTGTTGTCGTCTTTGACTTAAATGAACTAAAACGCACAAACGATACTTTAGGTCATGAAGCTGGAGATGAATATATTATTCAAGCCACAAGAATCATCGCTAAATATTTCCCAAACATTAACATCTATCGAGTAGGTGGAGATGAGTTCACAGTTATTATTGAAAATGATAGCTATTCAAAAAGAGATGCAATGTTAGAAGGCTTTAATCTCGCAATGGATGAAAATGTCAAACATAACAAATTCGGAGTTGTCTCCGCTGGTATGTCAGATTATGTTCCTGGAGTAGATACCACTATTATTCAAGTATTTACGCGCGCAGATAGAGAAATGTACGAACGTAAGCATCAACTTAAAAACCAATTAAGAAACACAAATAAAAAGAATACAAAGTTCTCGACACTTCATTAGACTCTTCCAAGAAAAAATTAAATAAGAGTATAATAGGGGTAGAGGACTTTTTATATGGATTATTTCAAATTCTGGGGTGATGGCTCAGATGCAATGAAAGACGCCGTTGATCACATCATTCCACGTGATACGGCTAATTTCAACTGGACCTTCATTTTCATTTTAGCGGTGGTTTTCTATGTTTATTGGTCAGAAATCCACAAGAAAAACTGGGAAGCTGTTTTTGCTGGTTTAGCTTTATATGGTGTTCACTGGTTATATGAAATCATGAACGCGATTATTGGAAAAGCAACTGGTTATCCTTTATGGGCAGTTTCAAACGATTCATCAACATTTGTTTTATTAGTAGGAGTAAGCTGGGAACTCTCAATGATGTTCTCTTTAGCAGGTATTATCTCCTGGAAGATGCTTCCACACGATCGAACAAAGAAATACGAATTATTTAAAGGTAAGATTAAACTTCCTCCACGTTTAGTTGGTGCGATTGCTATGGCATTACTCTTTGCCTTAGTTGAATCATTCTTAGCAGCGTGCGCAGGTGGAACAAAGTTTATTTGGGTCTATCCATGGTGGGGTGTCCTTCCAGTATTTATTACTACCTATATCCCATTCTTCTTAGCGAGTAACTATGTTCCTGATATGAAACCAAAAGCGAGAAAAATCTTCTTAATCGCTGAATGGGGATTAGTAGCGGTCTTACTCGCAGTACTCATACCTTGTGGAGTAATTTAATAATTAACTAATTATTTGTGCTTTGCACAAAAGAGAGAAAATGTGGAGTTAAATACTCCCATTTTTTCTTTTTAATTAAGTATTTTTAAAAGATTTTTACTGAATTAGTTGATTTAATCATAAATAAATAAGAGAATATTATCAGAGGTATCACATAATGAAAATGTTCGACTTAAAGGGAACTGTTTTGGGTATGAACAAACCAAACATTGTTTCTTTGCTCAACTCAATTGAGCTCTACAAAGGTAAAACCTTACCTGTTAAAAAGGCTAAAAAATTAGACATGTTAAAAAGTATGGCACGTCGTAGCGGTGTGGTTAGTAGTAACCAAATCGGTAATGTATACATTGCTGAAGACCGTGAGAGTGCTCTTTTTAATAGAAACGCTCAACCTAAAGACTTACAAGAATATATGGTTAAAGGTTACGCGAACGCACTCGATTTAATTGAAGAAGTATATAAATATCAAACATTAGATCGCAGCTTCGTTTCTACACTCCACTATTACATCTATAAAGATTACAACCCAGAATTTGGTGGACGTTATAAAGATTCTATGAACTATATTCAAGAATCCTTACCAGATGGATCATTTAAAACCATCTTCGTCTCCAGTGCTCCTGAAGAAGTCGTTATCTTACTCGATAACTTGATTTATCAATTTAATATGTGTGCAAAAGATGATGAAGTTAATAAGTTATTATTAATTGCCACATTTATGTTTGATTTCATGTGTATTCACCCATATAACCACGGTAATGGAAGAGTCTCAAGATTATTACTCTCCTTCTTACTTAAGAAATATGGTTATGATGTCGATGATTATTTCGCTATCGCATACTTAATGAAACAACACTTAGGCGAATACATTGATGCATTTAAATCATCCGGTGAAGGATGGCATACAAATGAAAATGATTATGAACCATTCATCTCCTTCATCCTTAAGAGAATCTTAGAAGCTTA
>CACYJD010000156.1 GCA_902774655.1 uncultured Erysipelotrichaceae bacterium
TTCTTTACCGTCTTTTCTTTCGAGTTGTTCAACAGTTAATTCCTTACCGTTAAGCATGCCTTTATAGAAATAATCGCCTTGGTATGCAAATAAAACATCAGCAGAGACGCCTAAGTCTTTAACCATTGATGAGAATAGATAATCGTTGTGGGCAATATTATTAATGTTTTCTTCATTAACTACTTTTAATAACTCTTCGACTTTGGAAACATTATCAAAATTTACATATAGAGGATATGTCTTAACATAGCTACCAAACGATCTCACAACGTCTTCAGTTCTAGCGTTATTAACTGTTAGGAATAATGCTTCTGTATCCATTCCATATTTCGCCAATAGATATGAGAACGCCGCTAAGAAATATGATGATGTTTTTATCTTTAGTTTTTTAGTTACTTCTTTAACTTTAGTATTAGAAATAGCCAACTTCCTATGGATATTTTGATAACTAATAGTCTCGTCTTTCTTGTCTTCAACTAATGAGGAATCAGTTTCTAAACCTCCTACTAACTTATCGTAATAGTCTTTACTCTCTTGATAATGCTTTGAGCCAATATTTTTTTCTTCTAAGAGAGCATAATCGTTAGCGTTTTTAACTTCTTTAACAAGTTCTTTGCCTTCTAACGCCGCAAAGAAATCATCGATGAAAACTTTGATAGATGTTCCATCCATAATTAGATGGTAGAAATCAAAATATAAAACGAGTTCATCTTTAACTTTATATAGTTTAAAGCGATATAGTGGGCTATTTTGTAGTTCGTATGGCTTCGAATCAATATGCAGTTCTTTTGTTTCTTCATAGTCTAAGGAGAAATCACTCTTAACAATTTGTTTAACAATTCTTCCACTTTCATCAGTGGATAATTGAGTTAGTAAATAAGGATGTGCTTCTATTACTTTTTTAAGAGCGACTTCAACTTGATCTTTACCTAATTTAACAGTATGAGCGAGATTATACGCATCTCCCCCATTCATAGAAGAAATATAAATTCCTTCTTCACTTTTGCTTAAAGGGAATACTTGTTTAGCCATAAACGAACTCCTTGCATAAGAAAATCTCTAATCATTTTTTAATTAGGATCAGAGATTTAAACTTCATATAAGTTTATGATACTATTTTCAATTTCAACTATAAAGTTATTATTACTTTATAGGCAGTTCTAGTATTAAAAAAGAGCGATCTAATCGCTCTTTTTTGTAAGTGAATTACTACTAATTTCCTAGTTCTTTTCAACAACTTCAGAACGTGGAGAAATAAATGTCACAAATGTGTATAAAAGAATAATTCCAACTAAAATGAAAATATTAATTTGTGGTACTAAATTTGCTCTATAAGCCAAAATTGAATCGTGAGTAATCATTAGCACTAGATATGCTCCTATCAAGGCCATGGCCATAACTGAGATAATTTTATACACATTTCTCATTTGTGGATTATTTCGTGAAATAAAGAAGTAAACAAGTTTAAGAATTGAGATAACCAAAATAGCTAAGCTTACCGCAAATCTTGAACCTGCTAACAAATAAAGTTCAGTAGATTTTGTGAATAAAATATATTCAACAATAGAAATAACCGCTCCAAAAACAATAACAATTATGTTTGTAACAAGATTAATAACATTAAGCATGCCTTGCTTTTTTGTTGTTGAAGCAGCGAAATATAAAACGCCAATAGCGAGAACGCCAATATAAAGGATGATATACGCATTTCCCTGAGCTGAATTAACCTTTTGAACAATTGCATCTGCCGCAATGGCAAATACCGACATTAAAATTCCTACGATTCCAAGAACGATAGTTGTCTGAAATTCATTTTTGTTTTCCATACATACCTCCAAAAATATATAGGAAGTGGCCTATTTTACCACTTTCGTGCTTAAACAAACTTACTGATTTAGCTCAATAAGCGTTAATAATTATACTCCTATTTCATGCTATAGCAAAATGCTACGACTAGATGAGCTTTTGTTAGCTGTTTCTAGCTCGTGGTGTCTATTGTATTTAATTTAAATGACATTATCTAAATCGTTCCAGCCTGTTTTGCACAAAATCTTTGATTAAAATTATGTCGTGGTTTGAAGCGTTTGCAAGCGGACAAATTCAACTTTTCTTTTGCTACTATGAAACGTGATGTATGGGCACAAAAATAGATAAATATTTGAAAACACTAATTATTTGATAATTATTCTTTACCAAAGTCATATGTTATAATTGAAACAGCTATGAGGAACCGAATTATTGTATTTTGTTGGCTAATTGCAACTAGTTTACTTATTTCAAGTTGCGATTCTGCTAATAGTCAATCAATCAATAACGGTGACAACAACATTGATACAGTTACACATATATACGACGATCCCGTTTATACATGGAAAGATGATTATAGTGAGTGCACAGCTTACAGGAAATGCGTTGATGATAAAGTCTTTGATGAAATTGAAATTAGCCAATCCACATACACAATAATAAATGAACCGACAACTATGTCATTAGGTTTGGGCCAATATAAAGCTGAATTTACCAACAGCAATTTTGAGACCCAATACAAGAATGTTGAAATTAACAAAATTATTGATTGTGAAATTGATGAAACGGTTTATTTACAAGAATGCAGTTTGCTAAATTATTCTGATTCTAGTTATATAGGAAAACACAATTTTAGATTAACATATAAACTTGAAACGCAAGATATTAAATATGAATATATTTACGATTTTGACTCCACTAAAGTTTATTTAACTTGGAGTATTGAAGGGGATAATTATTTGGAAACTGGTAGCAAATATTATTATCTTCTTAACGGACTTAATGTAGTAACTAATAAATATGTGTTCTATGAATACTATTTATCTGATGGTGTTTGGCAGGAACATAGAATTTACACCAGTGATTATTCTGAATATTTTGTATTCCCAGACTATGCTGATTATGTGCCATTCGCTTCTTTATTATTTAATGAAGACACACAAACCTATGAATGCGACAGCATATTAGCAAAAAATGATAACGACGATTATATTGTGTTCTCTGATATTAAACTAAGATTTGAAAACGATTTGTTTGTTGGTTCACACTGTACATGGCGTAAAGCAAATGAACAAGTCAATAATGATGAATCTATAGAGATTTCGGATAGGAATCAAATAACTGTTACTATCCCAAATTAACAAACGCCGACGTTCAACTTTAATGTATATAAACGCAAAGCAAACAAATTTTGGATAAGTTAGTTTAGATAATTACGCGAAGTCTTTCGCTCTTTTTTGTTCTAAAAGAACAACCGTCTCTACATGCGCAGTCATAGGGAACATATCAACAGGTGTTATTGATTTAATAGAATATGATTTAACTAATTTACTAAGGTTATCCGCTAATGACTCAGGTTCACAGGAAACATAGACAACACGATTA
>CACYJD010000157.1 GCA_902774655.1 uncultured Erysipelotrichaceae bacterium
GTTAATTTCTTAATTTTAGGGTATGCATCAATGCAGTTAAATTCGCGATGTCTATCAATTAAAATACCATCAACTCCAGCGTTTAATCCTGCTTTGACATCATTAAATGAATCCCCAACGTAGCACACTCTATCTTTATCATTCATAAAGCCAGATAAATCTAAAGCTTTTAATACAGGGGCAGGATTTGGTTTAACTCCATGAGCTTCCTTGTTACCTACAATTACTGAGAAATCATCACTATTAATGCCATGAATATTCAATACATCTCTGACATGCTTCGAAGTATTAGATGTTACGATACCGATTTTAAAGTTGTTTTCTTTACTTAATTTGATAAGTTCTCTAGTGTCTTCAAATATTTCCACTAAACGTGTGAGTTCTTCGTCTTCGATATATGTTTCTATCATCTCTACAAATTTAGCGGTATCTTCTTCTTTGCCACCTACTTCTTTGTATGTCTCACTTAATGGGATTCTACAATATCTAGGAATATTATTTTTATCAATATCAATTCCAATAGCGTCAAATGAACGAATAAAAACTTCCCCTAAAGATTTAAAGGAATCCACTAGTGTTCCATCGAAGTCAAACAAGTATAAATCGTATTTTTTCATATAGGAAGTCCACTATTTTTGATTAGATTCAACATCCACTACTTTGTCTTTATCCATCTTCTCATTCTCTGATTTCTTATCATCATCTTTATTGAGATCAAAGATACTAAGCATGAATGGTTTGCCCAAGACAGCGTAAACGATATCAATGATGTAGATTACTTGTCCTATAATAGGAATGAGTTGAAGAACAAAGGTTAAGATATAACCACTATGATTCCATTTATTCAATACGCATGTAAAAATTCTTACTAATAAAGTAGGAACATATAATGCTGCCATAATAACACGAACAACTCGTGTTGATTCGTTACAAAACTTAATCCAATCTTTCATCTTTTAAATAATACAAAATTAATATTAAAATGTGTATGACTTAATTTATAATTAATCTTTAGAGGTATCTTTTATGCAAGAGATTTTATCAACTGGTCCACTTCTAGATGAAGCTGGCAATTTAGTGCAAGCAGGTTATAGCACCTTTTTAGCAAAGGAATATTCTAGATCCGCGATTAAAGCGGGTAAGCTACGTATCAAAGAATGGGATTATTACTATATCGGTAATGAAAAATACGGTATAGCTTTAACAATCGCTGATAACTCATATATGTCTATGGGAAGTGTCTCATTCTTAGACTTTGTTAATAAAACTTATATAACTAAATCTAAGATTGGATTATTCTCTAAAGGTAAGCTTAATCTACCATCCACTAGTGAAACTGGAGATGTTAGTTTACACACTAAAGGGTTAGATATCTCATTTACTCACGAGCAAAATAAAAGACATATAGTCGCCTCTTTTAATAAATTTAATGAAAAAGAGGAAGATTTTAGATGTGATATATTCTTAGAGAAAACAAATGAAGATTCTATGGTAATTGCCACACCATTTAATAAGAAAAAACACTTCTACTACAACCAAAAGATCAATCTACTTAAAGCTAATGGTTACTTCAAAATAGGAGATGAACTATTCACCTTTGGAGAAGATGCCTTTGGAGTGCTTGACTGGGGAAGAGGAGTCTGGACATATCGTAACACTTGGTATTGGGCGTCACTCAACTCCTTTAATAAAGGTGATTATATAGGCTTTAATTTAGGTTATGGATTCGGTGATACCTCAAAAGCAAGTGAGAATATGCTCTTTTATGAAGGTAGATCATTTAAATTAGAAGATGTCAGATTTGATATTCCTATGGATAACAAAGGTAAGGAAGATTATCTAAAACCTTGGAACATCAGATCTAAAAATAAAGATATCGTTTTAACATTCACTCCTATTTTGGATAGACAAGATAACACTAACCTACTACTTCTTAAATCAATTCAAAACCAAGTATTTGGAAGATTTGATGGTTATATTCTTACCGAAGGTAGGAAGATAGATATTAATAATTTACTTGGTTTTGCCGAAAAAGTTACCAATTGGTGGTAATTTACACTTGAATCTATTGATTTCTTGGTTATAATAATACTCACGTTTCTCGTAAACGTAATATCGCGGGATAGAGCAGTCTGGTAGCTCGTCAGGCCCATAACCTGGAGGTCGTTGGTTCAAATCCTTCTCCCGCAACCATCTGTAAAGAATAGGTTTGATACACGTTATCAAGCCTTTTTTCTTGCTTTTTTGCCCATTTTTAGTGATTTTTGATGGTTTCCAAAGATAATGATGGATCAGTAGAAGCTATTGAATATGTATCAAAACCCTCAATTGCTACACCCTTGATGCAAATTTTTAGATTGTTGACAGGACTTGAACTACCTAGGATGCACGCTTATTGATACAAAAAAACTCAAGGAACTATTAGTTGCCCTTAATACATGCAATCCATTTTCATTAATCTTATATCTAAAGTTTGTATAAGATGAACCAGTTCTTTTTGCAAATAACTTTGTTTCTTTCTTATAGTGGAGTCCATCTTGTTTATTGATTTCACAAAATCGCTTTTTGATGGA
>CACYJD010000158.1 GCA_902774655.1 uncultured Erysipelotrichaceae bacterium
CCATTACATTTCTTTCTATTTTTAAAAAATAATTTTTTGTTCTATTTTCTATTTTTAATGCACAATATTGATAATTATTTTCTATATCTTGAGCTATGTAAATTTCACCAAAAGAACCTTTTCCTAAAAGTCTTGAAGAGTTAATTTCAAAACGATTTCCAAATATTATTTTTTTTTCTGTGTAATCTTCCCTTTTTTTTCCTCCTACTGCTGTGTTTAATGCTGAATTAAATTGAAATAATCCTGATGATTTAATATAAGTTACTGATTGAGTTGAATGAAGTTGAGGTAAACCTATTTGATTTGATGGTAATGTTTTTACTGATTTTCTTTGAGAGGTTTTTTCTTTTTATACGAGCAATTTTATTAATTATTTGTTAATATAATTAAAACAGGAATAAAGACTTTAGGGGATAATTAACTATTAGAAATCAAGAGAAATATTGATTTGTATAACGAAAACAGTTCTCTTTGTGGAACTTTCTCTTATAGATTACAAAGTAATCACTTGCTACTAGGGATTACTTAGAATTAGTTAAGTCGAAACGAGTGTGACTTGTTTCTAACTTATAAATCAGTCTTACTAGCTTACGAGCTAAGTGAGACAAGGCAACTCGGTGAGGTTTGCCCTCGTCACGCTTCTTATGGTAGAAGTCGTAAAACACCGGAGCGTGAATCATCATCATCTCGGTCACATTCATCAATGCTTGTCTGAGATAACTAGAACCATGCTTGACCATTTTGCCTTTATAGTCAGCGGTTCCTGATTGACTTCTTCCACAGTCTAGACCAGCATATGCGAGCATCTTATCTGCATTAGCGAATCTAGATAAATCTCCAAATTCAGCGATTATACTGGCCGCGGACATAAGCCCAACTCCAGGAATAGATACAGTAGGGGAATCTAAAATAGTCATGATTTCTTCAATCTTAGATTCAACTCTACAAATCTCATCATTTATAGTCTTATAGATGTTGAGCAAAGAAGAAATCTCTAGTTCATCAGCCTCACTTGATGAACCAATTGTATTCTTAGCTAGTTCCTTAATCTTAATGAATTTAGCGTAAGAAAAATGCCCATGAGATACCTTTTTAAGATTATCAAACGAGTTGCTATTCATATTGGCAATTCTACTTGGAATCTTATAAGTATCTAATAGGTAAAAAGCGGTTTTGCTCTTCAGAGAGCCATCGAAGAATTCTTTGAATTCTGGGAAGACTTCATCTAACACATTAGTGAGCATAACCAAGTAGTATGATCGTTGCTTAATCAAACGATCTCTTAGACGAGTTAAAGACTTTAACTCAGGAAAATGATAAACTTGCATATGGTAGGATTCATAGTCCGAACTAGCAAGGACCTGAGCAATCGTCTTAGCGTCAATCTTATCTGTCTTAATTCTTCTTAATGTCGTAGATTTGCGAAACCTTGAGACAATAACTGGATTAAGCAAGATGAATTCGTACCCCTTAACACTTAGATGTTTCATCAAGGGTACCATGTAGTGACTAGTCGACTCGAATCCTACTTTTATTTCTGATTTAGGACAATTAAGAGCCTCTAGGATAGAAAAGAACTGGGTAAAACCGGTTCCAGAGTTATCAAAGGTAAAGGTGTCTCTGATAACTTCGCCTGCTTCAGTAGCAATGAAACAGTCGTGCTTGTACTTGGAACAATCAATTCCAACAACGTACATAAAATCACCTCCAAATCGTGAAAATTGCTGCGTCTAACCATCAGTTTTCTAGTAACGTAAATACGCGAGAGATAAAACGTCTAAGCGTTAGTTAACTAATCAACGATTTGTATTAAAAAACTGTGGCCTGAATTATCCCCAAACAGTCAGAGCTGTAAATATGAAAATACAGGTACACAGCATAGTTAGATTATACCCGGGAAAGGAAATGTTATCTAATCACAATCCGGGCACGATTAGATAATACGTTTATATGAAATACGATTTAAAAGAAACAAAACTCACCGTTTATTTCGAAGGTGAAATCAATTCCACAAACGCAGATGCTGTTGAACAAGATTTTGAAAGCACAGTTCAAGGAAAGAAATTCGATTCTTTAGTTTTGAATTTTGAAAAGGTGACATATCTTTCTAGTGCTGGATTAAGAGTTATTTTAAAAATCAAAAAGATGTGTGACAACGTTTCCATCGTTGATGTTTCATTAGAAGTCTACGACATTCTACAAATGACTGGTTTTACCGAAATCATTCCAACAAAGAAGGCCTTAAAAACAATTTCCCTTGAAGGTGCTGAAATTATTGGCGAAGGATATTTCTCTACAGTTTACCGTATTGATAAAGACATGATTATTAAAGTCTTTGAACGTACAAGCGATCCTGAACAAGTCGAAAGAGAATTACGTTTAGCCAAGGAAGCCTTTGTTTTAGGTGTTCCTACCGCAATATCATTTGATATTGTTAAAGTTGATGGTGGCAAATTAGGTGTGCGTTTTGAAATGTTGGACTGTATGTCATTAAAGACTGCGGTTGCAACTTATCCAGACAAAGTCAAAGAATACGTCGATAAATACGCCGCCTTACTTAAAAAGATT